>JAJRUF010000160.1 GCA_024277935.1 Gammaproteobacteria bacterium | reverse complement strand
TCAGCAAAGCTAATAGTCTTTGGTTTTAATGCAATCCAGCGGCTATCAATAACAGTATATTCAGCATAGTTACCTTGCTCTTGCCCCAGTCCGCCATGACAAAACCAAACTTCATCAGCTACTTTGTATTGAGTGACAGCCTCCCCAACTGAAATGATTTCGCCAGCACCATCACAGCCTAAAACAATGGGGAGAGGGTGCTGATAAAAGCTACCATTATTACGAATTTTGCAATCAATAGGGTTAACACCTGCTGCTTTTATATTGATTTTTACTTCAGTAGCATGGACTATTTCGGGTTCATCAATCGTAGATAGTTGTAAGTTATTGGCTGAACCTGTTTTACGCATTAAAACTGCTTTCATTTTTTTACCATTGTTGACGGTAGTCTTGATAGTCACTTTGTTTTATCAGTGATACCTTGTTATCTTCATCTACCCAATAAACATCAGGTAAATTATAACCATTAAATCTATTAGCCTTAATTAAACTATAAGCGCCTACATTTGAAAAAGTCAATCGATCGCCTATTTTGGGGGGGTGTTGAAATGTGTATTCACCAAAAATATCACCTGCTAAGCAACTAGACCCTACTAAAAGACAAGAGTATTTACCCTGTTTTTCCGTTTCCAGCAGCTCGGGGCTTTTTTGGTACTCAAAGACCTCAGGGTTATGATTAACAGATGTGTCTAATACTACAATAGTTTTACCATCGGCAACAAAGCAATCAATAACACTACTGACCAAAAAACCAGCATTACCAACAATCGCTTTTCCGGGTTCAATAAAAATACCTAAATTATATTGGTTTTTTAATCGAGTGATTAAATTAATAAAAGCTTGCTGGTTTTTGATTTGAGGAAAAAGATAGCCACCCCCTATATTTAACCATTTTAATTGCGTGAGTTGAGAGCCAAATTTTTGTTCCAATAAAATAATAGTTTGTTCTAAAGGCTGATAGTCGGTATTTGAAAAAACGGTATGAAAGTGCAAGCCGTCAATATTCTCAGGAATATTATTTAGCGTATTTAGTGCTATTCCTAATTTAGAGTTGGGTCGGCAGGGGTCAAATCGTTGGTCATTTGCAAAGGATAGTTTAGGGTTTACTCTTAAGCCTAATGAAGCTTGCTTATTTGTTTTTTGTAAACGTTGTGATTGACTGCTTGAATTGAAACTAATGTGAGAGCAAATAGTAGAAATCTCTTTAAACTCATGCTCTCTAAGCCCGGGGGTGGTTATATGGATAGAGCCACTACCGGATAAAATTTCTTTTGCCAGTCGCGCTTCAAATAATGAACTAACAGATAAGCCATCTAGGTAATAACTGGCTAATTTTAAAACCTGCTCAAGAGGGAGTGCTTTTATTGAATATAAAGCTTTGCAAGCAGATTGATTTTTTAAATCAACTAATGCCCTTAGATTGGAACTAATTATATTCGAATCAAATACAAAAGCGGGAGTTGTAGGTAAACTATTTTTAAGATAATCAAAATCCATTTATTTCACAACAAAAGTATTGAGTTCTGTTAGGACGGTATGCATATAAATATCATGATGTTCCATTACAACTTTGTCACATAATTGAGACTCATAACAAACAGCCGTTAGTTCTGTATCATCTCTTACTTCTTGTAATAAGCGATCATAATAACCAGCACCATTTCCTAACCTGCCTCCATTTCGGTCAAAAGCAACGCCAGGTACCATGATTAAATCCAGTTCAAGGGGAGAGACTTCTTTACCTTTTTCCTGCCAGCGATGTTTGGGGGGCTCTAAAATACCCCAGGTTCCCGCTGAAAGTTCGGCTAAATCTTCTAAGCACCATAAACCTAGTTTTCGTTGACCATTTTGGTCAGAAGTGCAATAAGGGATAACGATTTTTTTTGAACTATTAAGTTGAGTCGTTACCGCTTTTAATGTTCTGACTTCAGAACGGCAATGTAAGTACCACATAATAGTTTCTGCATGTTGGTAGCTTGCTTGAGCGATAAATTTTTGACAAATAATTTGACTTACATATTCTTTATTGGGCTGTTGGTTTCTTGCTTGATAGGCGGTGCGACGTTGTTTTTGTTTCTGAGTCATATTATGGATTGATGTAGGATGTGCTGACGACAGGAAGCGCATCAATGATACAAAGATGCGCTTCGTACCTCAGCGCATCCTACGATTTTTCCTTAAGTCAATAGTAGTGCTCCTAGCCGTGTCTCCGAGAGTTTCCTAAGTTATTTTTATGCACATACAGCTTTTAAATTTGGACAATAATTAAGTAGGAGAGCAAAATTATTTTAACATTTTGAAGCAATAAACTTTGGAAGTGAGGCTTTAGCCTCGCCTGATTCGTACGAGGCTAAAGCCACACGTCTAAATGTTAGAAAAAATAGTGTTAGATAAAATTTGTCACTATAGCGGACTAAAGTCCGCTCTACAATTTATAGCCAGTGCCATGTTAAGGACTGAAATGTTGTGCTTTTTTTATAAAGCCGCAATAATAGCTTCGCCCATCTCAATAGTACCTGCTTTTGAATCTGGGTTTAAGTCGGGTGTAACATAAATACTTTCTTCTACTATTTTTTCTACAGCCGCTTTAATTTTTCTAGCAGCTTCTGTTTCACCTAAATGGTTTAACATCATAACGCCCGCCATAATAACAGCGGTAGGATTTGCTATATTTTTACCAGCAATATCAGGTGCGCTCCCATGAACCGCTTCAAATAAAGCGGCATCAGAGCCTATATTAGCTCCTGGAATTAAACCTAAGCCTCCCACTAACCCCGCTGTTAAGTCAGATAAAATATCACCAAACATATTTGTGGTAACAATCACATCGAACTGGCTAGGATCCATAATCAAATGCATACAAGATGCATCTACTATTTTGTCATCAAATTCAATTTCAGGATATTTCTTAGCCACTTCTCTTGCTGTATCTAAAAACAAACCAGAAGTGAATTTTAATATATTCGCTTTATGGCAAGCAGTTACTTTTTTACGGCCATTTTCTTTAGCATATTTAAAGGCATATTCTACGATGCGTTTAGAACCTTCCTTGGTAATAACAGCCAAACTTTCTGCAACATCTTTTTGTCGGGTTAAATAATGTTCAAGACCTAAATATAAACCTTCAGTATTTTCTCTGACGACAACAATATCAACATTATCAAACTTGGTTTGAGCACCTTTCCAGGTTTTAGCAGGGCGGACGTTAGCATATAAATCATATTTTTGACGTAAAGCAACATTAATACTTCTAAAACCACCACCCACGGGTGTCGTTAAAGGGCCTTTAAAAGCAATTCTATTTTTATCGATAGAGGCTAATGTTTCCTCGGGGATAGGCGTTCCATGTTTATCAAAAGCGGCCATACCTGCGTCAGCCTCTTCCCAGTTTATGTTTACGCCCGTTGCATTAATAACTTTGACCGCAACGTCCATGATAGATGGGCCAATACCATCACCTTTAATTAAGGTAACATTATGCATTTTATAGTCTCCAATATTTAAAAATAGTATAAATGATACACAAAACCACATATTTTTGCTGAATCAAGTGATATTAAACTATAATCATCGGATATTTACTGAAAAGAGACATACACTAGAGACTATTATGGAAAAATCATTCATCTTACACATGCTCACGACTGCCAAAAACTTAAGCCCATTTGATGTAAATATGGCTTTGGATGCGGGTTGGGTTTCTGCTGTTCCTTATACTAATGTTGAAGCAAGTGAAGTAAAAGATCTTATTCAAGATGTTATCTTTTCTCGTAGTGCCAAAGCTCTGAAAAGAACAGGCATATTTATTGGAGGCAGAGATACCAAGCAAGCCACAGATATGTTAAAAGCGGCCAAGAACTCAATGTTTTCACCTTTTGAGGTATCTGTTTTTGCAGACCCCAGTGGTGCTTTTACAACGGCCGCAGGTATGGTGGCCGCCGTTGAAAGTGAGTTGGATGAAAAATTTAATACGACTCTTGCCGGTACAACCCTGCTTGCATTAGGGGGCACTGGGCCAGTAGGTCAAGCAGCTGCTGTTTTAGCGGCTCAAGCTGGCGCAAAGGTAATAATTGTGGGTAGACAGTTAGATAAAGCACAACATGTAGCAGAGTTATGTAGTGAAGAGTTTGGCGATGGAAAAATTAAAATATTAGTAGGAACTAATGCAGATATTGATGATTATATTAAGACGGCTGAAGTTGTCTTCGCAACAGGCGCGGCAGGAATTGAATTATTAAGTGCGGAGCATATTACCGCAGCAACATCACTTATGGTTGCTGCTGATATTAATGCAGTTCCGCCTTCTGGCATTGTTGGCCTAAATGCTTTTGATAATGGTAAAGTAATTGAGGGGAGCCAGTGTGGTGCGGTTGGCTTAGGTGCTTTAGCGATTGGTAATATTAAATATAAAACTCAAAGTCAATTATTGAAACAAATGATTGACAGTGAAAAACCAGTTTATCTACATTTTGAACATGCTTTTGAAGTCGCTCGTCAAATAGTAAAATCAACTAAATAAGGATTTAAAATGCCAAAGCGCAGTATTCTTCATATGTTTGACCCTATGCCAAATAATAGTCCTTTTGATATTAATATGGCATTAGATACGGGGTTCGATGTTTTAATGCCTTATAGTAATGTTAAATTAGAAAGCATTCATGGTTTAACTCAGGATGCTATTTTTTCTCGTAGCCCATCAGGTATAAAAAAAACCAGTATTTTTATTGGTGGCAGAGATATGGGGCTAGCAATGGATATGATGAGTGCTGCCCAGCAAGCGATGGTTCCGCCCTTTGAAATTTCCGTACTCGCCGATCCTAGTGGAGCGTTTACTACAGCCGCCGCATTGGTTGCTTGTGTAGAAAAGCAATTAAAGCTCAAGCACAATAAAGAGCTTAAAGGTTGTAAAACACTGGTTTTTGGTGGAACAGGGCCGGTGGGTATTGCCACAGGTGTCATTGCTTCTTTAGCCGGTGCAGAAACCTCTTTGGTGGATCATATGTCTATTGATGCTGCTATTGATGCTGCAAAACAATATAACCGCCGTTGTCAAAGTACACTTACAAGTGCTGTCGCCGGGTCTGATGAAGAAAAAATAGCATTAATAGCCGATGCAGATATTATTTTTTGTACAGCTAAAGCAGGGGTTCAAGTATTAAGCACCGAGGTATTGGCTTATGCAAAACAACTTAAAGTTGCCGGTGATGTAAATGCTGTTCCACCCGCAGGTATTGCAGGTATTGGGGCAAATGATGCAAGTATTGAATTAACGAATCCGGCAGGAGCAATAGGTATTGGTGCTTTGGTTATTGGGAATGTTAAATACCAGGTACAGCATAGATTATTAGAATTAAGCTTGTCATCAGCTAAGCCTATTTATCAGGACTTTAGGAATGCTTTTATCGAAGCTCAAAAAATTGTATAAATAACCATAACAGAAAGCTGTAGAGCGGACTTTAGTCCGCAATAAGCAACATAAGAGAGATGGAAAAAATTAATTATTCAGAATTAGACTACTCATTTAATATATGACAACCATTGTGTAGGGTATGTACTGTGCATACCTGACTGACTACTTGTCAGGTTTCACGTAGGATGTGCTAACGATAGGAAGCGCATCAATGATACAAAGATGCGCTTCGTATCTCAGTACATTCTGTTAGTTATTATTATTAATAAAATTTGTCATTAATGCTGATTTTATAAGCTTTACTCTCTCTTCAAGTTGCTGAGTGTTGTAGGGAACTGCATCAAACTTCCCCCAAACAGGTGCTGGCCAGGCAATATCCGTTTTATAGCGCACAATATGATGAATATGCAGTTGCGGTACAATATTTCCAATGGCTGCAATATTTAATTTATCAGCAGTAAATAATTCCACTAATGTTTTAGCAAATAAACTAGATTCTTGTTGCAATAATTGCTGGTCTTTTTCTGATAATTGATAAACTTCACTTATATTATGTTTTCTGGGGACTAATATAAACCACGGGTACTGGCTGTCGTTAATCAGACGTAATTCAGACAATCTAAATTGGCCTATTGCTAGGCTATCTTGTTGTAGTCGCGGGTGTAATTGGAAAGTCATTTTTTAAACAAGTCCCTTAAGTTTATAAAGTATATCCAAGGCTTCTCGCGGGCTTATATTATCCGGCATAACATCTTCTAAAAGACAAACAACAGGGTGGCATTCTTGAGTCGAAAATAAATCTAATTGATTAGTTCCAGAGTCTTGTTGTTGGTCAATATAAGCACTATTTTCCAATAACTGTAATTTAGCCTTCGCATTATCAATAACAGCTCGCGGAACACCGGCTAATGCAGCTACCTGAAGCCCGTAACTTTGGCTGGCAGGTCCATCTTTTACTGAATGTAAAAAAATAATTTTATCGCCATGTTCCATTGCATCTAAATGTACATTTTGAATATTTTTATATTCATCAGGGAGTGAAGTGAGTTCAAAATAATGGGTGGCAAATAAAGTAAAAGCTTTAGTTTGCTTAGCTAAATGCACTGCACAAGCCCAGGCCAGTGAAAGCCCATCAAAAGTACTGGTACCTCGGCCAATTTCATCCATTAATATAAGGCTGTTAGCGGTAGCATTATGTAAGATATTCGCTGTTTCAGACATTTCAACCATAAAAGTTGAGCGCCCATTGGCTAAATCATCCGATGCACCAATACGGGTAAATATTTTATCAATAGGCCCACAGCTTACTGATTTAGCAGGCACAAAGCAGCCAATATGTAGCATTAAAGTAATTAATGCTGTTTGTCGCATATAAGTTGACTTACCCCCCATATTAGGGCCAGTAATAATCAGCATTTTTCGTTGACTATTAAAGCTAACATCATTGGCAACAAAGGGAATATCAGAGACTTGCTCAACCACCAAATGTCTGCCACCTTCAATCTCGATACCCGTTTTTTCAGTTAAAGTAGGTAAGCATAAGTTAAGGGTATTAGCACGTTCTGCAAAGGTAATTAACACATCTAATTCTGCTAGTGCAGAGGCACATTTCTGTAGGGCCGTTAAAGACTCAGTAATGCGTATTAATAAATCCTCATAAAGTGCCTTTTCAAAAGATAAGGACTTTTCTCTAGCACTAAGCACCTTATCTTCAAAGGCTTTTAATTCCTCGGTAATATAACGCTCAACACTTTTTAAGGTTTGTTTACGGGTGTAATGGGCTGGTACATTGTTGGACTGTAAACGTGAAACTTCAATATAAAAGCCATGCACCCGATTATAATTCACTTTTAGATTAGTAATACCCGTTGCTGCTTTTTCACGATTTTCCATATCAATTAAAAACTGATCGGCATTTTCGCTTAAATTACGCAAGTCATCGAGTTCTTGGTTGTAGCCTGTAGCAATAACCCCTCCATCTCTAATTAACACTGGAGGATTTTCAATAATGGCTTGTTGTAATAAAGTGAATAATTCAGGTTGTTCAGCAATATGCTCATTAAGTAATTCAATATGAGGGTTACCCGTATTAGCAAGCTGATTTTGTAATGTAGGTAAAATAGCTAAGGTATTTCTTAAAACGATTAAATCTCGTGGACGAGCAGATTTTAAAGCAATACGAGAGCTGATTCGTTCAATATCACCCACTTGATGTAAACTTTGTTGAATATCTACATATAATTGATCTTGCAGAAAACTGTTAATACAAGCATAGCGGCCTTTTAAAATAATCTGAGAGCGCAAAGGGCGATTAATCCAGCGACGTAAACAACGACTTCCCATTGCAGTGGATGTTTTATCTAAAACACCAAATAAAGTATATTTAAGTTGACCTGTTGGGTGGGAATCCAGCTCTAAATTACGCCGGCTAGAGGCATCTAAAGCAATACTGTCATCACAGTGCTCAACAGAAATACCCTGAATATGGGGCAAGGCACTTTGCTGTGTATCTTTTACATATTGTAATAAACAGCCTGCCGCACAGATTGCTATGCTTAAATGTTCACAACCAAAGCCGCCAAGGTCATGGATTTTAAACTGCTTTAAAATAAGTTGAGAGGCACTATCCAATTCAAAATGCCAGGGGGGGCGCTTACATAAGCCACTCAGTTGTCTTAATGGAGCAGGCAGAACCAAGTCCTCGCTATATAATAATTCAGCAGGGTTGAGGCGTTCAATTTCACTGAGTAACTGTTCCTCTGATTTAACTTCTTGTAAAACAAATTTACCACTGCTTAAATCTAGACAAGCAATCCCATAATCTTGTGCAGAGCAACTGATAGCCACTAAAAAATTATCTTTACGATCCTCCAATAATGCTTCATCAGTAACCGTTCCTGGGGTAACAGTGCGCACTACTTTACGTTCAACAGGCCCCTTACTGGTAGCAGGGTTACCTATTTGTTCGCAAAAGACAATAGATTCACCTTGCTTAATAAGCCTAGCAACATAACCTTCTGCAGCATGATAAGGAAGACCTGCCATAGGAATTGGTTCCCCCGCTGATTTGCCTCGGCTGGTCAGCGTGATATCTAACAGTTCAGCCGCTTTTCTGGCATCATCAAAAAATAATTCATAAAAATCCCCCATTCGGTAAAAAACCAGTGTATCAGGGTGTTGAGATTTAATGCGCAGGTATTGCTGCATCATTGGGGTATGGTTATCCTTTATTTTCATGCTTTTGACTGTCTCTGTAAGCTATGTAATATTCCAAGTTGTTTCATAGGTTTTTACCCATTTTTATATAAAAGTGCATGTATAAGTAAATTATAAAAAAAGGATCAATTAATAAATGTAGCTTTTGGTCGGTTAAATTTGAGTAGGTAAAGTGATATATGTATGGCGCATAATAATTATGGCTAATAACAATTCTACCAAAAAAAATCATCTCCAGCGTTAATAAATGCGATGAAGGCTGGTGCTAAATTCATTTCAATATATAAGGTTTAAACTTTCGCCTTTCAGGTGAACAGATTTCATCTATGACGATCCTTTTGCAAGAGGAGTTTTCACATATAGTTATTGTAAATAATATTTATAGCAATCCAATATTGGATGTTTGACTTTTCAATTATCAAATAAAATTAGTATATTGGAATATTTTAGAGGTCTAGTCACAAATCATAAAATCAATGAATTAGTAATATTTCTAAGCTGGTTTAAGAAAGTTAATATATTCAACTTTGAGCAGTTATATACCAAATATCTATATTAATTCAATTACGTATTTAAAAAAAACTCCGAAACTTTAGTTTATAAAACAATCCCTGTAAGCTTTATTTGAGGGTAAAATGAACCCCAAAACTTTAGTAACAATCTATCACTATAAAAAATGTCAAAAATAGCTATTATCGGGGGAACAGGCCTGAGTCAAATGCAAGGCTTAACTATAAACGCTACTAAAATACTGGACACTCCATTTGGTATGCCTTCTGCTCCGTTTATATTAGGCTCGATGCATAACAAAGAGGTTGTATTTCTGGCTCGTCACGGGAACCCACATATTATCCCCCCTCATAAGATTAATTACCGAGCTAATATCTGGGGGTTAAAGCAACTAGGAGTTTCTGAAATTATAGCTGTGGCTGCAGTCGGTGGAATTACACCAGAAATGCTACCAGCCCATCTTGTCCTACCTGACCAAATTATTGATTACAGCTACGGTAGAGAGCATACTTTTTTTGCTGATGATTTAGAGCAAGTTACTCATATTGATTTTACTTTTCCATATAACCAAAGCCTACGCTCACGTTTAATTCAGGCAACCACGAAAAACAATATAAATATTAGCACAGTGGGGACTTATGGCTGCACTCAAGGACCTCGTCTTGAAACGGCAGCAGAAATAGTCAAAATGGAACGTGATGGCTGTGATTTAGTCGGTATGACAGGAATGCCAGAAGCTGCTCTAGCAAAAGAGTTAAACCTTAAATATGCCACTATCGCTGTGGTCGCTAATTGGGCTGCAGGAAAATCTGAAGGTGAAATAGCGATGGATGAAATAGAGCAACATGTAAAAAATGGGATGGCAAATATTACTCAATTATTAACTGCTTTTATTAATGCATAAAATAGAAACGATACCTTTAGAAAACCTAGTTTATATTTTAATCCCCGTATTTATAGTTATTGCTATTTTTGCAAAATGGAAACTACCTACTAGTTATGCGCTTTATGCGATAGCTCGGATGCTAATTCAGCTATTGGCTATTGGCTATTTTTTAAATACCATTTTTGCTTCAAATTCTGCAGAAGTCACACTTGGCATATTATCAGTCATGTTAATATTCTCAAGCTGGATAGCATTAGGTACTGTTAAGGTTATACGAAAACAATGGTTAATATCAGCAATACTCTCATTAGCTCTTGCTTGTGGACTCACTTTATCAATAATAGTTGCCAAAGTATTAGAATTAACTCCCTGGTATGACCCTCGCTATATTATCCCATTAGGAGGTATGATTTTAGCTAACTCAATGAACAGTCTTAGCTTAGCAGCCGAACGCTTTCATTCAGAGATTCAAACAAATAATGATAGTCTTCGTGCCAGAAACATTGCCTTTAATGCCTCCCTTATTCCCACTATAAATATGTTATTTGCAGTCGGGCTGGTTTCTCTACCAGGCATGATGACAGGACAAATACTCTCAGGTGTTTCACCTTTTATTGCGGCTAGGTATCAAATTATGGTGATGTGTATGATGTTTGCTTCATCTGGTATATCTGCTGCTTGTTTTCTTACTTTAATTAGGCAAAAGCCTACAAAGAAGTAGCTGAAACGTGTGCCAAATAACTTCAACAACTCGCTTGTACTAAAGCATAAGAATGGCTAATTTTTCTACCTTTCGGGTGTAGACTGAGAAACAGAAAAATATTCATCCAGGAGCTCAATCCAATGTTTAACAGGAATCTTGGACTGGCTTTGTAAGTGTAATTGACAACCAATATTTGCGGTTACGATTATTTCTGCAGAGTTTTTTTGTAGGGCAGATAATTTATTTTTGAGTAGTTGTTGGGATAATTTTTTTTCTAAAATAGAATAGCTTCCTGCCGACCCGCAGCATAAATGTGAATTTTCAACAGCTGTTAGAGTGAATCCATATTGTATCAGTAAAGATTCAACGACTCCCGCAAGTTGCAAGCCATGCTGCAAAGAGCAGGGGCTTTGGAAGGCTAATTTAGTTGTTGGTGGGTTAAAATGTATTTTAGTTAAATTTTCTGTCGTTAAGATTTCACTTATATCTTTTGCCAGTGAGCTGACTTGTTTTGCTTTTTCTGCATAGGCAGGGTCATGTTTTAATAATGTTGCATAGTCTTTAAGCATAACGCCACAGCCACTTGCTGTAACAACAATGGCTTCTGCACCTTGTTCAATTATTGGCCACCAGGCATCAATATTTCTACGCATAAAAACTAGGGCTTCTTGTTGGGCTGATAAATGGTGGCTGACAGCTCCACAGCAGCCTGCTTCCTTAACTGCAATCAGTTCTATGCCTAGCTTATTTAAAATATTTGCAGTAGCGCTATTGGTATTTGGCGTAACAATAGATTGTGCACAACCTTGTAAGACCAACATTTTGCGTGCTTGATTTTGTTTTGGCCATAAATGACTTACTTGTTTTTTAGGGATTTGTTGTTTTATTTTTGCAGGTAATAGAGGTTTAAGCCAGTGAGCTAGTTTAACTAAAACTGAAAATCGATTGGCGTAAGGCAATATTTTTCGTAAGGCATAACGTTTAAATCTAGTACTGGGTGAGCGTTTTACTTGCTTATCAATAATGACTCGACCTATATCAATAAGGCGGCCATATTCCACACCAGAAGGGCAGCTTGTTTCACATGCGAGGCAACTCAAACAACGGTCTAAATGTGTTTGTGTCTTTGTGCTGACGGTTTTTCCCTCTAGCATTTGTTTGATTAAATAAATACGTCCACGCGGGCTATCCAGCTCATCACCTAATAATTGATAGGTTGGGCAGGTTGCGGTACAAAAACCACAATGCACACAGGAACGAATAATAGCATCCGCTTCTTTCCCATAAGTAGTGTTTAAAAATTGTTCTGTTGTGTGTGTTTGCATAAATTAAAATTCTGGATACATACGGCCAATATTAAAAATGCCTTGAGGGTCAAAGGCTTGTTTTAAATTTCGATGTTTTTGCAATAAATGTTTGGGTAAAGGCTGGAATACTTCGTTTTTTATTGCTGGGCTACGAAATAAAGTAATATGTCCATTTAATGAATCCGGTATTTTATCAATAGATATATCAACTTTTATCCAGCGTAATGCACCGCCCCATTCATAAAAGCTATCTTTATTCTTTGTTGTAATGGGGGTGTTGGATGCTGTTGATACACGCCACAAATTTTTTTCCTTATCAAAAAAGGGATGTGTCTGTTCCTTGACTGAATACCAAAAAGCATTTACTTCATTTAAAACTTCACCGCCTAAAGATTGCTGTATTGTGTTAATTGCTTTTTCAGAACCCGATAAACGAATATTTAGTTGGTCTTGATAAAAACAACTGGCTGTTATGGGTAAAGGAAGGACTGACCATTGTTGAAGTTTTACTAGAGCTTGTTCAGCAGTACAATTGTGCACTAAGGTTATTTCGGTTTCTGGTTTTGGTACTACTTTTAATGATATTTCTAATAAAACACCTAAAGTGCCCATTGCTCCCGTTATTAAACGAGACACATCATAACCGGCTACGTTTTTCATCACCTCACCACCAAATGACAGTATTTCTGCTTGACCATTAATAATTTTAGTGCCTAGCACATAATCTCTGGCAGCTCCTGTATAAGCCCTGCGTGGGCCTGAAAGATTACAAGCGATGGTGCCGCCTATTGTGGCATGATCAGAAAAAGCAGGGGGTTCAAAAGCAAGCATTTGATTGTTTTTTGCTAACAAAGCTTCAATATCTTTTAGTTTGGTTCCAGCGCGTACCGTTATGACCAGTTCGGAAGGCTCATAGTTAATAATACCTTGGTGTTCGGCTATATTTAAAGTTTTACCAGCAGGTGTACGCCCGTAGAAGTGTTTAGAATTACCACCTTTAATAATTAGTTTTTCTTTATTATTTAAAGAGAGTTGAACGGTGTTTTTTAATTGCTCAGAGATGTCTTTATTTTCCATTAAAAACGTTCCAACTCGGGGTGAGGTAGTTTCCCATGATGCACATGCATTGCCCCCAGTTCTGCACAGCGATGTAAACTGGGTACGGCTTTACCTGGGTTTAACAAAGCTTTAGGGTCAAAGGCAGCTTTTACGGCATGAAACTGCTTAAGTTCTGCTAAATTAAATTGTACGCACATTTGTTTGAGTTTTTCCATTCCTACACCGTGTTCTCCGGTAATGGTGCCACCAACAGCAATACACAGCTCTAATATTTTTCCGCCAAACTCTTCTGCTTTTTCTAACTCTCCCACTTTGCTACCATCATAAAGAATAAGGGGGTGTAAATTACCGTCACCGGCATGAAAAACATTGGCTACCGCTAAATCGTATGATTTAGACATTTCTGCCATTGTTTGTAACACTTGTGGTAAATGTTTACGGGGAATGGTACCGTCCATACAATAATAATCAGCTGAAAGTCTTCCTACAGCAGGAAAAGCATTTTTTCGACCTTTCCAGAAATTGACTCTTTCCTGCTCATCTTTAGCAATACGGACTTCTATGGCGGCATTCGCTAATAAAATATTTTGTACGGCAATCACTTGTTGTCGGACTTCTTCTTCAATACCATCTAATTCGCAAATCAAAATGGCTTCTGCCTCCACAGGGTAGCCAGCATGAACAAAATCTTCAGCGGCTTTAACGGCTAATTTATCCATCATTTCCAAACCGGCTGGAATAATACCCGCAGAAATAATATTGGCAACAGCCTTGCCCGCATTAACCGCATTATCAAAAGCAGCTAATAATGTTTGAATATGTTCAGGTTTGGGTAAAAGTTTAACGGTTACTTCAACAATAATCCCTAACATTCCTTCAGACCCCGTTAGTAAGGCAAGCAAATCATACCCTGGGCTATCAAGTCCATTGCCGCCAATAGTGATCAGTTCACCCTCAATCGTGACAATTTTGAGTTGTTGAATGTTATGCACGGTTAAACCGTATTTTAGGCAATGTACACCCCCTGAATTTTCAGCGACATTACCCCCTATTGTGCAGGCAATTTGTGAGGAAGGGTCAGGGGCATAGTATAAACCTAAATGAGAAACAGCTTCCGATATGGCAAGGTTGCGAACGCCGGGTTGAACTATTGCTGTTTGTAATTGCTGATCAATTGTAATGATTTTATTCAATTTGGCAAGGCTTAGAAGTAAGCCTTTGGCATAAGGCAGTGCGCCGCCTGAAAGCCCTGTACCAGCTCCTCGTGCTACAACAGGTAGGTCAATTTTATTGCAGAGTTGTAATATTTTTTGTATTTGTTCAGTTGTCTCGGGTAAAACGACAATAAACGGCAATTGTTGATAAGCTGAAAGAGCATCACATTCATAAGGCCTTAAATCTTCTTCTTGATAGAGCACTGAATCACTATTAACAATACAGAGCAACTGTTTGAGTAGTTGTTGCAGGTTTATATTTGGAAAACTAAATTTAGCCGAAGATGAGTTCATTGATAAAAAGACAAAAGTAATAACGACAGTTGAGGCATTCATTTTACCCTCAAATAAATCTTTATGAGTATTTATAAACGATTGCTTAATTGCCTCTTTCCACAGTTCCGTAGAGACAAGGCATGCCTTGTCTCTACAATACGGTGGCAATACATTAAGGGAGTTTGATGGAATAAAGTCACCCATTTTGCGAAGAATTTTTGTTTCTGACTAAACGAACTCAAGAGGCGCATAGCAGGCTACGCAACGATTGAGGTCGTTTAGTCAGGAGCAAAAAGACAAGCAAGGTGGGTGACTTTATTTCTTCAGACTCCCTAAGTAGGATATGCTGGCGATAAATTTAAAAGGTCAGAGCTATTTATTGGGGGGGGTAGTATGCTCCTATTAGCTTATTATTTGAGAGTATCGTTAGGTTTTTTCTTATTTATTTTAGGGTTTAAAGCTCACTCTGACCCCTTAACCTTTGACCCCTTAACCTTGCCTTAACCTGCTGACCCCTTAACCACCTTAACCACCCCTGGATAATATCTAAAAATTTAATTTTGACATTAAAAGCTATATGTATACACTGTAAGACAATATCTTATATTTTAATTATGAGGCTATGAATAGCATGTCTACTGTACCTTTTACATTTCGTATTGAAACAGAATTGAAAAAAAACTTAGATCTTGAAGCTCAAGCTGAGGATCGCTCTTCTTCTTATTTAGCATCACACGCTATTAAAATGATGTTAGAACTAAAAGAAGAAAAAAAACAGGCAGTAGAAAGAGCTGTTTTAGAAGCAGATAAAGGGGCTTTTGTTTCACAAAAAGCCGTTCATGAATGGATGGATTCATGGGACACAGAAAATGAATTACCTAAACCCGAAGCAGATATTTTTTTAAAATCTTAATCTATGAAAATTATTTACTTAGAAAGTAGTCTTGATGATATTGAGTGGGTGGGGTTTTATTATCGTAATATTTTTCCAAGTGGGAAAAAAGAAGCAATAAAGCATATTAAAACAGCAGAACAACTTATTAGTAACCACCCTGATATTGGTCAGATCTATGATGATAAAAAAAATATTAAAGAACTTGTTATTAACAGCACCTCTTTTAGTTTTATATATCGTATCAAGAGTGAAAATATAGAAATTCTAAGGCTATGGGATCAACGAGGAAATCGTAGTCACTTAAGAGTTTAATTACCAGTTCTATTATTTTCTTAAATATTTAATTCACTGATAATTTAATTTATATTTTCAAAATCAATACCTCTATTAGAAAGAGGGAGGGGCGTGTTAAGTTTACAATATATAAGATTTCAACCAATGGTTGATATTTTTTGACCCTATAAAAAGCAGTATATCTTTTGTAAGAAATTTTTCGTAAAAGTCTTTGCTCTCGTTGGGGAATCAAGTGCAATTAAATAGATTATGCCTTCAAGGTTAGCTTCTGCACTTGGCGTAATCTTTACAGAATTTTTCGGTACCCTTCATCACTTGGTTTACTTTTCACAGTTCCGTAGAGACAAGACATGCCTTGTCTCTACAATACGGTGGTAAGACATTAAGTAGGATGCGCTTCCTACATCAATCTAAAGGGTGGTCATTTAGAGTTAAATGAATCAGCATATTTAGGGGCTGAAATACCAGGAATACTAGGTAAATCGCCTCGTCCATTACCAACGATAAGCTCGGCTTTCATCCCTTTTTCTGTATGTTGTGCAATATCGCAGTGGACTAAATAAGTAAAGTTACTGCTGGGAACTATAAAGCTAGCTGTTTTTGTTCCTTTACCATTGATTTCAATTTGAAACATGCCGGTAGGATATAGATATTTAGGCAAACCATGAATCATCCATTGATGCCTAATCTCATCTTCGTTAGTATATTTAACGGTAATTCGGCTACAAGGTTTTGCATGCCATTGATGTTCGCTATAACCAAAAACAGTGCCAGGATAGGGTCGGCTATATTTAACTCCTGCTTTAACTTCAATAGTGACATCTTCAGAAATTTCTGTGCAATCTCTCGGTAGTTTGTCTTTATTTTCATTCATGACCATGCCTGATATATCCATACGCATATTACCCATTCCTTTCATGGATTTATGCATATCTGAATGATGTTGTATTTTGGCTTTAACGACTGTTTCAACTGCTTGGGTATTGGTATAAAAACCACTAATGATTAACCCTAGAGCAATTAATAAGCCTGTTGAAAATGATTTTATGGGTTTATTATTTTGCATCTGATTTCCGGATATTTTTTCTAATAAGAAATAGAGTGATAAGTAGCAATAATATTTGCAAAGCTATCAAGGCAATCTGTGTGATACTTATACTTTCATCTGATTTTTCTTTAACCGCAGGCTTTGTGGTTTTTTTGATCTCACCATAATGTCGGTGTTTATCAGATAAGTTCCAGATAGGGTACTTCTTTTGGTAAAACTCTTTAGTAAAAAAGGGGCTGACATCAACACCTTGTAATTTAGGCATACCATTAGGCCCAAGATATGATTCAAAAACTACAGCACTAATATGCCCACCAGGATATATCCCATCAGTAGTCACACCTAATTCATTATGATCATGCATGGTCCATATTCCTGTCCCCATATTATTCAAACCATCATTATGGGCATATAATTCCAAGTCAGCACGTTGTGAAGGGCCTATATTAAATACATCACGCTGGATACGATTTTCTGGTTTGATCTTTACTCCATCCAAGTGGGTAATGGTAGGCTTAAACCCATGTGTATGAAGAAATAATTGTTCATCACCTGCATTAAAAACACGTAGTTTTATTTTTTCTTCTGGTTTTATCACTACCAGTGAATCTCGTAAGGTGTATGGAAATGAATGACCATTTAATATAAAGTAGTTTGGTGTTCTATCGGTAATATTATAGTCACGGTTAAAGGCTTTTGCTAATAGTCTCGAATCATTCCCTTTTTTGATTATATTGTGTAATTCTTTGTCAATATCCTGATATTGCATATCATATTCTTTGCTGTAGTCTTTTTTTACAGCAACTGAGGAGTGACGGACAAAACCATCACCGACATTAAAGGTTTGTAGCCAATTATTGGGTTTATTTTCTTCAACAATAAACATCCCTATCAAGCCCATTAAAATATGAGTGTGTGCCTGTACATGACAGTGGTAGACCATAGTGCCTGTTTGCCTAGGTGAAAGTTCATAAGTAAAAACGCTACCAGGCAGGGTTAATTTATTACTGGTTTGTGGCACACCATCATTACCTTTACCATTTTGTGTTTGAAAAGGGTGATCAACACCATGTAAATGGATACTATGAGGAAAATAATGAGTGTTCTCCAACGTGATAAAAATTTTATCACCTTGTTCAACTCTAATAGCAGGTGATGGCATTCGCAGTAAAGGGTTCGCTTTAATACTAGCAAAACTTTCAGATGACATGCCACGACTTTTGGGAGCAAAAACCCAAAAACCAGGTTGAATACCGGGTGCAATATTATATGTATTGATCAGGGTTTTTAAATCAGGTGAAAAACTGTTGAGCTCAATAACTTCAAGGTGAATATGAATTTCATCAGGGTCTCCATCACCATCAATATCATTGGTTTTTATAACAGTATCTGGTGCTAGATGTGTTTGCATCATGGTTGCCATAGATACATTATTGGTTCCTTTAACAAAGGCCGCAATATTATAAGGGTTATCAGGCGCGCAAACGGGCGAGGCTGCTATTGAAACATTTTCAATAGTTTGTTGCTTGCGCCAGTCTGGGTTAACTGTCTTAGGGCAAAAAGGTTCGACTAAACCGAGAAAAGAGTCTTCAGTAGCCGGAGCTGTAATAAACTCTGCTGCTATAACAATGCTAGGTAGTAAAGTAAGTGAAATAAAAAGAAATGGAAGTCTACAAAGACGCATGAAAATATATCCTTAAACAAGAGGAAAGGTTCAGCCTTTAGTCGTATTTACATAATAGTGAATAACGACTAACTGAAGGCCATATCTATGGTCGAGCGAAGTGAATTAACAGGTTTAGTGCCAGCCACCGTATTGCTTTGTTGGGTCACCACGAAACCCTGTTGATGTTTTATTAGCATCAGGGACTCCCACGGTTGCATCAGCCGCAATTGTCATATTTGAATGGGTATATCCTCCTAATGACTTGGCTTTTTTGGCAATCAAAGTTGTTAGGTCATTAATATCGTATTTTTTAAAAGCAGCATTAATGACAACTGAAATTAGAGGGTCTTGACCCTTGTCTGCAAAAGTATAGGTTAAAATAAGGGGTAGCTCAGTATTAGCAGGAATAGTTAAAGTATAATGACTATTTTTATTGACTTGAGTGCTGGCAATAAAATTATTATTGCTATCGGTTGCTTTAAGTTCACCAAAACTTAAATTGCCCTTTTTATTACTCACTCTACCTGTAAGGATTGTTTCTTTAGCGTATTTCTGAGTAGGTTGCTGGGAGGTTAACCCCTGATTTTTATCAGAATCATTATTACAGCCATTTAAAATTAGACTGATAATAATGGTAAACAGTAAAGTGTTAAAATTTAAAATATTGATCATGTTGCTTCCTCGTTTTTGACAAATTATATCATGTCATATGGCACTATTAGAAAACCCTTATAAATAATTTCCAAATAAACTTAGAAATCGGTAAGTTGTTTCGTGCACGTTTCTTAGGAAGTAGAAAGCAATAATAAACGGGAACCATGAAATAACTATTGGCGACTCTACCGCCATATAGTTGATTGACAAGTTATAAAAACTTCAAAGGTGTCGGAGGTTTTGTTTCAGTGATGCTTTGCTCTTTCAGTTACACAGAAAAAAGCGTGGTAAAGCATCAGGTTTACTTTCACGAAACACCTCAAGCTAATAAATAGTTTACTCAAACCTTTCTGAAACATTTTCAAGTAGTCTTTTTCCATGAAAAATAGCCACTATAAGTATATTTCTGCTTTGAACGCTATAAACTAGTCGGTAACTGTATATACTTCGCGCGGTCACGACTGCGGATTTCTAAGCACTGAATTTTTGCCGATAGCTGCGTTGCTGAAACAGTTGCGTAGCTTGCTATGCGCCTGTTTCATCGCCTTGCTATCGACAAAAATCAGCGGCTTATAAATTCCGCATCCGTGACCGCGCGAAGTATACAAAACGTTCCCTTATTTCCTTTTCACCAATTTCAGGTACAATTCTGCCTATCATGGGGTGTTCTGGAATTTTTGCGTGATACGGCAAGTATTTTAGAA
This sequence comes from Gammaproteobacteria bacterium, assembly GCA_024277935.1. GTDB lineage: Bacteria > Pseudomonadota > Gammaproteobacteria > Methylococcales > Methylomonadaceae > QPIN01. The sequence goes on along the minus strand of JAJRUF010000160.1, from coordinate 9,514 downwards.
ACAACTGAACGTGCATAAAATTCAGAGTCTCTTGCAATTTATTCGGCAATTGATTCAAGATCTTCTATAGCCTCAGGTGACCATTTTACTGTGTAGTCCATTTGCTAAATTTCCTTTCCACATCTTCTTGACTCAATAATCCTTCAGCATTACCTCGATCAATACCTCTTTGTATGTTCTCAACAACATAGAGATGATATTGAATGTCTTCCAGTACACATTCATCAGGTAAATTATCAAGAAGTGACCTTACTTCTTCTTTAGCAGTATTCATAATTACCTCGTAATTTTTTAATTTTATTTAGAACCTGTTTTTATTTGGATAAAAAATTATATTAATTTCTCTCCTTGATTGTCCCAACGTTTTTTGACATATTGATAAAATTCTTTTTCATCAGCATGTTCCATAACAACGATTTGAGGTGAGAATCCACAATCTTCTGTTATATTTTCTATTTCTTGAATGATTACACGGAAAATATTTGTTATCTTTGGAAAGTATACTTGGCTTGGTTGATCTATAAATAGACACTAAGCTCCATAATATCACTTTTTACTGTTTCTCTTGCTTTTTAGTCGCAAGCCAATCCTTCATGTCTCTCTCTTCTCCATACTCAACTTGGCAACCATCAAAACTCAGCTCTGGCGCTTTCTCTTGATTTCCACTGCAGACTTTGAAAAATCGACATCCTATATTTCCACGTCAGTTTCTTCTTTTCGCCGGCTTATGTTCATTGCGTCCAACTTACTTTTATTCCAGTCAAACTGGCTTCACAGTGATCAATTTTAGCTCTTTCACCCAATGAGTTTTTTTCCGCTACTGGCTCTCGCAGTATACAAATAAATTAAGAATGTACAGACGACAGGAAATGCATCACAATGAAAGATGCGCTTCGTATCTCAGTGCATTCTATAGGTTTTGGTTTCGGGTATTATTGAACGCCCATTTCCAAGTAGGTTTATTTATAAACAAGCAGTATCTGTTTTATAGAAAATCTCGCTCCTTAGTTGATTGTAAAATGGACTAAAGCCTACTTTACAAATTATAAGCAGTGGATTGCTAATAACCATATAAATTTTTTGCTATACTCTTACCAAATTATTTTCTTTGCAAAAAGAGCAAGCCACATTATAGGCAGTTTATGGGACAATCAGACTCACATCAACCAGACCTTGACTGGAGTCAAGTACGAGAAACAGTCAAATTATTAACGGTTTCAGTTTCTCAAGTTGAATCAAATATGCATGTAGGTGATGAATCGGTTACTACATTAACAGATTCATTTACCGGAATTGTTGAGCATATGACGGCGATCAATGAATTATTGAATACTTTGGAACCAAGTGATACTAAAACATTAGCGCTAAGTCATTGTCAGCAGACTAGCGATAAAATCCAAACTTCAATTATTGCATTTCAGTTTTATGATCGCTTACAACAATCTTTAAGCCATGTTATAGGCTCACTAAAAGGACTTTCAGAAATAATAGAGAGCCCTGAACGTTTATATAACCCAATGGAGTGGAAAAAATTTCAGGATGAAATTCGTAAGCGGTATACCATGGAGTCTGAAAAAGTAATGTTTGATGCTATTTTAAAAGGTAAAACGGTTGAGGAAGCTATTAAATTAGCGACATTAACGGATGAGCTGGATGATGAAATCGAACTTTTTTAATTACAAATATTAAATAATGAATAATAAACTTTTGGTTTTTGGTTCTATAGTTACTTTTTTAGTCAATGGCTGTAGTGCTTTTTATGGTTATCAGCCACCTGCACCAGTCTATGGCGAAGCACAAAGAACTAACCCTTATGCCAAAAATCCATTTTCAACTGAGCCTATTGTAAAGTCGAACTCTGAAACTATTGTTAAGTCAAAGTTAGAAAAAAATTCACCTTTTTTTTCCACTGAAACTAAGGTTTATCCTGGTAAAACGACTGTTATAAAAAGAGTTGCCCCCCCAGCAATTTTGGCTCTAGTCAATGAAGCTAATCGCAGTAGTAAAGCAGGAGACCTTGAATCAGCAGTTGTAACCATTGAACGTGCTTTAAGAATTGACTCAAGAAACCCAGCCTTAACTTATAAACTAGCTAAGTTAAGATTAAAACAATCTAAACCACGCCTAGCTGAAGATTTGGCAAAAAAAGCGGCTTTATTGGCGGTCAATGATCCGCAGATAAAAAAACAAAGCTGGCTACTCATTAGTGAAGCAAGAAGGTTACAAAAAAATTATTATGGTGCAAAAGAAGCTAAACTAAAAGCTGATAACTTATAAAATATAGCTTTAACTTTCTTTATTACTGAGCCTCCCCATATTATAAAACAATAAGCAATGACAGAACTTGAATCTTTTTTTAGTGGCGATGGCTCATTATCAAAAGTAATCCCCGGATATTTACCTCGTACAGCGCAACTTGAGATGGCTGAATCAATTGCTAAAGCCATTGATAAAAAGACTAACTTAATTGCTGAAGCCGGAACGGGTACTGGAAAAACTTTTGCTTATTTAGTGCCTGCTATTTTTTCCAGAAAGAAAGTCATTATTTCGACAGGAACAAAAAACCTGCAAGATCAGTTATTTAATAAAGATTTACCTGTTATTCGAAAGGCCATTAAAATGCCTTTTAAAGCAGCCCTACTAAAAGGTAGAGCTAATTATTTATGTACTTACCGTCTAGAAAATGCCTTAAATACCAGTTTTGGCTTTAGTAAAGAAGATGCAACGGCTTTAGCGCGGATTAAAGCCTGGTCTAAGCGAACAAAAGTAGGTGATATTTCTGAAATTTCTGATGTTGCAGAGGGGGACCCCATCTGGTCACAGGCCACCTCAAATGTAGATAACTGTTTAGGAAAAGAATGTAAAGACTATGATGACTGCTTTTTAGTACAAGCACGTAAAAAAGCGCAAGAATCCGATATTATTGTGGTAAATCATTATTTACTGTGTGCTGATTGGTCATTAAGAGAAACAGGCTTTGGTGAGCTGCTACCGAATGCTGAAGTAGTAATCATTGATGAAGCTCATCAATTGTCAGAAATTGCTTCCAATTTTTTAGGGCTATCACTCAGCGGTAAACAGTTAAATGAACTGGCCACAGATACTTTGGTTGAGTATTTTAAAGATGCCAAAGATATGCCTGATTTACGTACAGCTTGTGAAGACTTACAGTTTGAAGTTAAAGATTTGCGCCTGGCTTTTGGCATGGAACTAAAACGGGGTGACTGGAAAGATTTAGAAGATAACCCAAAAATTTCAGCCGCTTTAGAGTCAGTCCATAAGCAACTGGACAGATTGGCAGAACATCTGGAATTGGCTTCAGTAAGAACTAAAGGATTGGAAACTTGTTTTGATCGAGTAGAGGCTTTAGAAGAATTATTAAATAGCTTGATTAATGATGATAGTGGCAAGTGGATACGCTGGTACGAAACACACAGCAAATCTTTTACGCTCAGTAAAACGCCAGTAGATATAGCGGCTGAATTTAAGTCGTTTATGAAACAACATAAAGCTAGCTGGATATTTACTTCGGCGACTTTAAGTGTGGCTAATAATTTTACTCATTTCTCTAAAGGTCTTGGCTTGTATGATACAGAGAGTAAAAGTTGGGAAAGCCCCTTTGATTTTGAAACGCAATCTTTATTTTACCACCCAAAAGGGCTACCGAAACCCACTGAACCTGATTTTACTGAACAAGTCGTTGAATTTGCTTTGCCTGTTTTAAAAGCCAGTAAAGGGCGTGCTTTTTTTCTATTTACCAGTCATCGAGCACTTAAAATAGCTGCTGAAATTTTGCAAAATAAAATTGACTACCCCTTATTGGTTCAAGGCACTCGCGCAAAAGCTGTATTACTTGAACAGTTTAAAGCACAAGGTAATGCTATTTTATTGGCAACCTCCAGCTTTTGGGAAGGGGTTGATGTAAGAGGTGATGCTTTATCTTGCGTTATTATAGATAAATTACCGTTTGCCTCCCCGGGTGATCCTGTTTTAAAAGCACGTTTAGCCGCGATGGAAAAACAGGGTAGAAACCCTTTTTTTGAACATCAGTTGCCCACTGCTGTTATTGCTTTGCGACAAGGTGTAGGGCGGTTGATTCGAGATGTCAATGATAAAGGGGTACTGATGGTCTGTGATCCTAGATTGTTAAAACGCGCTTATGGGCATATGTTTTTAAATAGTGTTCCAGCAATGAAACGATCTCGGGATATTGCCGATGTCAATGAATTTTTTCGATTACTTGACTCAAATTCAAATAAAAAAGAACAAAAGATGGAGCAAGAAAATTGCAAGTGTTAGCCGTAGAAACATCAACAGAGGCTTGTTCTGTAGCTTTATATATTGATGGTGAAACTTATGAACGCTTTGAAATAGCTCCCAGAGAACATACTAAATTAATTTTACCGATGATTGATTCTCTCATGGCTGAAGCAGAGCTAAAACCCGAGCAATTAGATGGCTTGGCATTTAGTCGAGGCCCCGGTTCATTTACAGGTGTCAGAATTTCAACGGGAATTATTCAGGGCATTGCGTTGGGAGCTGATTTACCGGTTGTTCCTGTTTCAACCTTAGCTGCAATAGCACATCATTATTTAAAAAACTCGACTTCCAATTGTGCTTTTACAGCAATGGATGCACGGATGGGTGAAATATTTTGGGGTGTTTATCAGAAGAATCAACAAGGGTATGCGGAACTTATTGGCAAAGAAGCGGTTACATTAGCTGAAAATATTATTTTTCCTCAGTTGCAAGGCATGGGTATAGGTTCGGGGTGGGGTGAATACCCTGAACAATTAACAAACTGTATAGGGCAGTTGTTACAAGGAATAGAAGCCGAGCATTTACCAAGAGCATCTGCCATTGTTGATTTAGGTGTTATGGGGTTTAACAATAACCAGGCCGTTGCTGTTGAAAAAGCAATGCCTGTTTATTTAAGAAATAAAGTTGCAAAAAAAGAATCAGAAAGATAGTTGTAAGTTATTTTCTTTTTTGAGAGCAGTAAGCGGAAAGTCAAATTCACATCTTTTAATGTTTTTCATCTAAATAGGGTTAAACCACCTCAGGTCTCTGGTCGCCTGCTGATGATGGCTGGAAGAAATTCATATTTAGAATTCCTGAAATAATGCGAAGTCTAAGCAGAAGTAGTTTGGTTTAGGGTAGAATAACTGGTTAATAGAAAATAATTATAAAGTATATATGACAATTGAATACATTGATAAGCCTGAACAATTACCTGAGTTATGTAACAAAATTCAACAAGCTCCTTGGGTCGCCATTGATACGGAGTTTTTAAGAGAAAAAACTTATTATCCTATATTTTGTCTATTACAAATAGCGACACCCGAGTGGGTGGTTTGCGTTGACCCCATTGCGATTACAGATTTATCTTCACTTTTTTCTGTGATCAATAACCCTAAAATAATAAAAGTTTTACACTCCTGCCGTCAAGATTTAGAAATTTTTTATCAGCTGACAGGGAAGGTGACTTATCCTGTTTTTGATACTCAAATTGCAGCGCCTTTATTAGGTTTCCAAGAAAACCCAGGCTATGCAATGTTAGTATCCAGTTTTCTTAATGTAAATTTATCAAAAGCACATACTAGGACTGACTGGAGTATGAGGCCGCTGAGTTCTGAACAAATACAATATGCTGCTGATGATGTTATTTATTTGTGCAAGATTTATACAAAGATGACTGAGCAACTGACAGAGTTAGGCCGCCTTGATTGGCTGGATAAAGATTTTGAGTTATTAAAGAGTAGTGAGTTATACCAAATTTCACCTGAAAATGCCTGGTTAAAAGTAAAAGGTAGAAAGAGGCTAACAGGTAAGCAACTTTCTATTGTACAAATATTGACATTATGGAGAGAGAAAACTGCACAGACAGAAAATAGGCCCAAGAACTGGATAATTAGAGATGATTTGATGCTTGAGTTGGCAAAATTACAGCCCAGTACCATTGAAGAATTAGCAAAAATTAGAAATGTTAATGAACGATCAGTAAAAAGATATGGCCGTACTATTTGTCAATTGATAACTGAGGCAAAAAACTCAGCACCTATTCCTATGACTGATAAAAATAAGTCAGCTAAGAAAACAGCAAATCAGGAAGCAGTATTAGATGTGTTGACTGCTGTTGTTAGAATGAGAGCAGACGAGAATTCTTTAAATCCGATGATTCTAGCAAGCCGAAAAGACCTAGAAAAATTATTGTTTGATGAACAAGACAACCCTGTACTCTTGGGCTGGCGTTACAGTATGGTGGGTAAGGAATTACAGGGTTTATTAAAGGGGCAATATTCTTTAACCTTAAAAGAAGGTGATGTGGTTATTACAGAAATCTAAGACTAGCTTCGGGGCGTTGCAATACTTGAGTAACTGTAGTGTGGGCAGGCTACCCTACAGTTATTTCATATTTGTTGCTTAACTAAAAATGGATTTACTTTCAGGTAACCTGATAGAGAATAAATAATAGTCGATTACAGTTGTAAGCCACCAAGTAGCTTAGAGACCTCTAAGCCAGAAGTTATTGCTCCTTCATGTAAGCCTTCAAAAAGATAAGCACCGGCATGGTAGGTATTGTTTTCACCATTGGTATCTAAAACCTCTTGGCGATAGCGAATAGCTTCTACATTATAGTTTGGTGTTGAATGCTTTTGTACATCAATAATTTTCTCAGGGGCAATGTATTGATTCAGGTTATAGGCAAGGCTAAAGTGAGTGTCTATCGTAGGGCTCACACCGCATAAGCGGTCTAAATAGGCGTTATACCCACAATCACCCTCATCATTATTTTGGAAAACATCAAATTCACTAAAATACGACACACCGAAATGTTTATAAACAGAAATATCAGTATGAATAACAGTTTCAATTATACTGGCTTCCCAGGCTTTAAAGCGTCTGATTTCTGCTTCTGAAGCATCCTGTAATAGAGGTAAGATTTGATCTGGTGTTGTTGCGAAAATAACTTTATCGAAATGGCATTTATCACTATTAGCCAGATTTATATTGACACCTGTTGAGTTTCTGCTAATCCCCATGATATTGGCATCGCAACAAATAGTTCCAGAAAACTGTGCTAATATTTTTTCGATATAACTATAAACACCACCCACAATACGGTCCCATTTGGTTAACATGCCAGAATGATTAAGTAAGGGTAAACCGATTTCTGCTGGAAAGTTATCAATCATTTTATAAGGCATGGAGTACGCATACATTAATAGCATTTTTAACCACCTTGCACTGATACTATTGCCAAGAAAATATGAAACTGGGTGGCCACGAAATGAGTGTGGGTTAGTAAAAGCCATTCTGAGCAAAAAGCATAAGTATGAAAATACAATCGGGGTTAGCTTTAAGCTTTCAATTATTTGTTGCCACATATTTTTGCAACCATAAATAATTGCACCTGCAGATTTATAATGATGGCCATCAGGTAGAAAAATTTCACTGGTAAGTGGAACCTCTTCGAGCTGGACATCTAGCTGATACATTAATTTATGGAAATTAGGGAAATAATCTCTCTCAAACTCAATCACTCCATTATCAAGGGTGATTCTTGAGTCTAATGCATCACAGGTTACATTCTTGTTTAAAGTACGAATATTTCCACCTAGAATAGCTTGCTTTTCAAATACACAAACATCATGGGTTTTGTCTAATAAATGAGCAGTAGTCATACCTGATGCTCCACCGCCAATAATAGCAATTTTCATTTTATGCTACCGTTTTTAACTGAATCACCCGTTAAAATTTCATACAATTTACAACCTGTTCCAATGGTGCCATTAAAGCTTGGATACCCTGCTGAGGCATTACAAAAGTAGAAGTTTTTTAATGAAGTTTTATGGTTTAAGCGGTCTGAAGAGAAATTTTTGGGGGTTAAGTTAGAACCATAAGAATTTCCTTCAGGACTACCGCAAAAGCTTTCATTAGTCGTGGGGCTGCCTAGCATTTTGAAGACTAAATATTGTCTAAAATCAGGGATATATCGCCGTTCTATAATATTGATAATGGAATCAAAAATTTCTTTTTTCTTTTTTCGGTAAGCACTGGCATCACGAATTTTTAAATCATGGAAATAGCTGTAGTTTGCAACCGTTAAGAATTGGATAATCTGTTCACCCTCAGGACAATCACTATTATCTTCACTGAGAAAGCCCGGTGTTGTGAGTACAAAACTGGGTGCAGTATAATCAGCTCTCTCGTACATATCCTCAAGGGCTTTAGTTAAATCAGCTTGTTCGCTATGAAATAAGTTCCATTTACCAAAGCCAAAGTCTTTTAAGTCAATACCTTTGACCACACAGTAGGCCACAAAATTAGAAGGTGAATAATCATATTCAAGTTTGCTACGAATAGAAGGTGAGACTTTATCAAAGCCAATCATTGAAGCACTGTGTTTAGGGTCAAAATTACAAATAATATCCTGTCCTTGATATTCATTAAAAACAGTGGGTTCATTTATATTCATGGCTTTTACACCAAGAACCTGATTATTATTAAGTATGAAATCAGTGACTTTAGTGTTGTAAATTATCTCTCCACCATTATCTTCAATAAGTTTTACCAATGAATTTATTACATGCTCAAAATGGTGAGTGGGATAATAAGCACCACGGGAATAACCGGTAAATAAAGTGATCCATGCAAAGAAGGATAGTTTGTTAGGCGGTAATAGAAAGTCTGGCCACTGTAAGGCTAAAAGGGTTTGTGCTTCCAGGGGGAGATTGAATGCATCAAATACATCCTGCAAGGTTGATTTATGATACTTGATAACACGCCGATTGCTTAAAGCATGAAGGAGTACATAAGAACTGGACAGCGGTTCAGGAAGCTTGTCTAATTCAGCAACGGTAAGCCATATCTCATCAATAAAGTTGCTTAATGACTCGGTGTGCTCAGGAAATAACTTGGATAAACGCTCAGATAAATTTTCTTTATCGTAAGGTATATCCAGTGAGTACCCTGGGATACGCATATGATCAAAACCATTAGGGTCGTATTGCTCAAAGGTAACTGTATCTGCCAGACCTAGTTTCTTGAGAAACTGATTAACGATACGTCCCTCACCACAATTCCAGACATAATGTAATTGAGCATTAAAGTGGTATTTTTCACCTTCAACAAAAGTATGACCATAGCCACCAGCAAATTCATGAGCTTCAATAACTTGCACTTTTTTCCCTGCTTTAGCCATTAAAGCAGCAAAAGATAAGCCAGCAAGCCCACTACCCAGTATCAGGTAATCAGGATTTCTTAAGTTTTTGTTCGACATTTTACCACCCCTCGGCTGATTAAAAGCCTTTTAATATGGTTTGATGGAAAGACGATAGTAGAAAGTAGTTATATTTTTTGTGTTGATGATCTAGGAGCCTGTCCGAAAACAGCCAAGACAAAGGAATATTTGTAATCAATTTTTGAAAAAAAATTAAAATTATTTTTAATAATCAATTTATTTTTCAAAATTAGCTTGAAATTGTCATTTTTACACCTTTTTCTCCTGTTT
>JAJRUF010000159.1 GCA_024277935.1 Gammaproteobacteria bacterium | reverse complement strand
TAAATCCATTCATCCAGGGTATCTTTTGCTATATCATTAAATCGATTAATTTTAATCAGGTAGTATTCCGGATAAAGTGACTCTATACTTTTCTGTTTAAACAGTTGTTTTTGCTTTTCACTCAGCCCTAGTCGGTCATGCTGATGTAGACCGATAAAACTGGTTGTACCTTTGTAGATGTAATCTGTTCCTTCGCCTAAATCAAAATACATGATATTAACAGAGATAACCTTTGTAATTTCCGCATAAGGACTCCCCTCTTCCATGTATTCTAAGGCTGTTTTTGAGACGCCATAAAAGATGCGTTGCAAATAGTCATATTCTCTATCGTATTGTATTTCTATGATAATTATTTCATTCTGGCTATTTCGTACCTTTAAATCAACACGGTTGAACTTATCTCGATATTGTTCTTTGTTTCCTTCACTTTCTAGCACATCTAGAATAGTGATATTTTCTTTTAGCAGTTCACTCAAGAACCCCTCTAGGATTCCAAAGTTAGCTTTGCTTCTTAACAGTCGCTTTATTGCCCAGTCAAATGTTATTAGTTTTCTTTTCATCTTGCTCTACTCTACGTCTTTAATTAGTTGAATAACTAGAAAGCCTCAGAGCTTTCATCAGGGGGCAGGGGGCTGACTCGGCTGGTTATTTCTTCTTATTTTTATAATTGACATTAAAGGTAGCCCTTTAGTTTTACTAGACCAATAACAAAGTCATGAGGTCTTTCATTATCATATTTACTTTATTGAATAAATACTCCTCGGCTAACGGATGTATAGTACTAACCCAAACACCTGCTTATTCATACAAAATACAGCCTCCAGAACTGACTATCAAGGTCAGACTCGATTCATTCATTTTTACATCTATTTTTCTAATATCTACCCACTGTAAGCAAAACTTTTAATACTTAAGTCATTTATAATTTTGCATCCGAATCCGCTAAGTACCCTTTAATATCATAGATAACCTGTTCATCATTTGCTGTGATATTTAATCCTTTAAATTCTGCATGTGAGACTGCCAGTACGATTGCTTGATAACTTTGAAAATTTGGTAAATTTTCTTTTGTTAATAACCCTCTATTATATTCATGCTGAACTTCTTCTGGTTCAGCCCAAGGGTCATAAATATCAATATTTATTCCAAAATCTTGTAACTCATTAATAACATCAATGACTTTCGAGTTACGAATATCCGGGCAATTTTCCTTAAAGGTAATGCCTAGCACTAATACCTTTGCCCCTTCAATTTTTTCCCCTTTTTTAATCATTAATTTAATGACTTGGTTGGCGACATAAATCCCCATATTGTCGTTAATTCTTCGTCCTGCCAGAATAACTTCTGGGTTGTAACCTATTTCTTGTGCTTTATGAGTCAGATAATAGGGATCAACTCCGATACAGTGCCCGCCAACTAAGCCTGGTTTAAACGGTAGGAAATTCCATTTCGTGCCTGCGGCTTCTAATACATCATGGGTGTCTATGCCTAATTTATTAAAAATCACCGCAAGTTCGTTCACAAAGGCAATGTTTAAATCGCGTTGTGAATTTTCTATCACTTTTGCGGCTTCTGCTACTTTTATTGTCGGAGCTAGGTGTGTACCTGCTGTAATAATATTTGCGTACAGTGCATTTACTTTTTTACCTATTTCAGGTGTTGAGCCTGCGGTCACTTTTTTTATTTTTGTGACAGTATGCACTTTATCACCTGGGTTAATACGTTCAGGTGAATATCCACAGAAAAAATCTTGATTAAATATTAAGCCTGAACCTTTCTCTAATAGGGGGACACATTCCTCTTCTGTTGCCCCTGGATAGACGGTTGATTCATAAATAACGATATCCTCTTTTTTTAATACTTGGCTAATCGTTTCACTCGCTTTTATCAGCGGCGTTAGGTCGGGACGTTTATATTTATCTATGGGGGTTGGTACGGTGACTATATAAATATTACAGTCTGCTATTTCATCTAGTTTGCAAGTAAATTTCATGCCATTGGTAATAGCTTCTTTTACTTGCTTGTCACTGAGTTCTAATGTTTTATCAATACCGCTAAGTAATTCATCTATCCGTGATTGTGCAATATCAAAGCCTGTTACGGGATATTTTTCTGCAAAGGCATGCGCTAAAGGTAAACCTACATAGCCTAAGCCAATAACTGCTATTTTATCTTGCATTATTTTTAGTTCCATTATTTAATTACTCTCTGCGGTATAACGATCTACACTACTATTTCTATTTTACCTTTATCTCAACCTTAATTCACCAGATATCTTTAAGGAGAGATAATCTGCCAATATCCGCGTGTTCCGCCTATCCTTACAATGATATTTTGGTTCTTTAGGGTATTAAGCTGTTTTTTAACCGCTGATTCGTTAATACCCAGTTGTTCTGCCATTGCTCGATAACTTATTTTATTGTCTTGTTGTATGAGTGCGATTATTTCTTTTTGACGTGGTGTTAGTGTCATTGAGCCACCTATTGAGCCACCTATTGAGCCACTTATTGAGCCACCTTCTTTTATTATCGCTTTATTTTGTGATTGAAAGGTTATTCTTAAAAATCGTTCACTAAAATTAAAGTTTCTTGGCGGATAGCTGGCTAAAATTCTGGGCATCCCTGAACCTAGCTGTTCGACCATGTCCAAGTCTTTGTAGATGCGCATTATTTCTCTATTTACGGGGGTTGAATAGCCTTCGAAAAAATCTTTTTTATGCAGTCCACCGGCGGATGTTATCTCTAATCTGTCTGCAAAAATTTCAAAGCTTGGGGTTAGCTCTTGGCTGTAATCATTATGCACTATGGCATTGATAACGGCTTCTCGTAATGCTATGGGATCCCATAGCTTTTGCTCTACGCGCTCTTTGGATGTGATGAGCGCGGCGGTTTTGTTTTCTAGCTCTAGTTTTGCTAAGACTTGTTTGCTGGCTTTTATCAGCGAACAGTATCCATATTCATTATTTTCTATTAAGTTGATACGATCTAAGCCAGCGTATTTAGCTACTTTAATGGATGCACCGTTGCTATCTGCCATTAAGTAGGCAACATAGTTAAACTGTCCGTTGCTGGTAAGCAGTTCTAGGTTGGATGCAAATTTATCATTAAGATTTAAGCCTTTACTTTGGTAATAGATTTTTAGTTGCTCAAAGCTTAAGTCTTGTCTATTAGAGCTTATTTTGCTAATGGAGTTACGTGTTCTTCTGGCAAAAAGGCCTTCTATCATGCTGGTAGGCATGGGTTCTGATGCTGAACCGATTCTGATAAAACACCCTGCTGATGACATGCCTTTCTTTTTTAGGTGATAAGGTTTTTCACTCCCACTGGCGATGATGAGTTTAATAATATGTTTGCCGTCTTGCTGTTCTAATACAATATCAAACAGACCTAGGCATGAGGGGGAAATATTATATTTTAGACGGTCTTTTATTTTTAGTTGTACCGTATCGCTGTCTTTAAGCCCAACTATTTGACCTTGGTCATTTATTCCTAAATAGATAACGCCGCCTGTCGTTGCATTTAAAAAGGCAATCACTTCCTTTTCTAACTGCTCGGTTAGGGTTTGTTTGTATTCTATTTGCTTAGATTCAGTCATGTTCAGCTTTACATTACGCTTTAAAAAATGCTTGATACCAATCAACAAAGTTATCAATGCCTTGCTGAATTGGCGTTGCAGGTTGATATTTTAAGTCTTCGACTAAATCTGTCACATCAGCATAGGTTGCTGGCACATCGCCAGGTTGGATCGGTAGCATGTTTTTTGTAATAGTTTTACCTAGTTTATTTTCTATAGCGGTAATAAAATCCATTAATTTAACGGGATTATTGTTGCCTATGTTGTATATTTTGTAGGGGGCTGATGATGTAGAGACTTTGCCCTCTTTGCCATTCCAATTTGGGTCAGCTTTGGCAGGGTTATCTATCACACGGATAACACCTTCGACAATATCATCGATATAAGTGAAGTCTCTTAGCATTTCACCATTGTTAAATACATCAATGGTTTTACCTTCTAATGCCGCTTTTACAAATAGGAATAATGCCATATCTGGTCGCCCCCAAGGGCCATAGACAGTAAAGAATCGTAAGCCTGTGGTGGATATATCAAATAAATGTGAGTAGGTATGTGCCATCAGTTCATTTGATTTTTTTGAGGCGGCATACAGTGAGATGGGGTGATCTACATTATGTTCGGTGCTAAAAGGGAGTGCTTCGTTAAGCCCATAAACGGATGAGGATGAGGCGTAGCTAAGGTTTTTGACATTATTATGTCGGCACGCTTCTAGGATATTGGTAAAACCAATAATATTAGAATCAATATAGGCATCTGGGTTGGTCAATGAATACCTTACGCCTGCTTGGGCGGCCAGGTTACAGACGGCATCAAATTTTTGCTCTGCAAACAAAGCCATCATGTTGTCTTTGTCTTCTAGCTTTAATTGAATAAATTGGTAGTTTTCTTGGGTTTTGGATTGAGTAAGTTGATTATATTCAATATTATCTTTATTAATTCCTGCGCGTTCTAGTCGACCGTATTTAACGCTAATATCATAGTAGTCGTTAATACAGTCTAAGCCAATAACTTGATCACCTCTAGCAAGGAGTTTGCTTGCTAAATGACTACCGATAAATCCTGCTGTTCCTGTTACTAATATTTTCATTTAATCTTTTCCAAATAAATCACCAAAAAATGAGGTCAGGTCTTTTATTGTGCATTCATTGCTATTCCTCTACTTTCAAAACCGCTCGCACCCGTCAATAATACAGTTTTCATGAATTTTTCTTCACCGTATGTTTAAATTTTAGCACTACGAAATTCAGTTCTATCGTTGTTCCAGCTTCACTGGTTTGCAAATCATCATCCAATAATTCTGCAATCAGCTCACCACTTCTTTGCATCAAGCTTTGCTGATCTTTCTTCTCTATCATAAGGTTTTTGGGCAGGCTTGATGGGGTGTTGAACCCTTTATTAAGTCGTTCTTCAATAGACCAATTTTTGGTTCATTCGGGAGAATCAAAAAGTCATATCTATTGATCATGATTTATTATTCCCTCAACTTGCTCTGCATTCAGCCCTGTAATTTGCTGAATAAGCTGGCGATCTAAGCCTGCCTTGAATGATTTCAGAACTACTTCTTTTTTCTGTTGTTCTATGCCTTGCTCTATACCCTGAGTTTTAGCCAGTTCAAGCGAGCTTTTTTGCATATAGACCCAGTCTTTTTTACGATGTTGAAGCTCAAGTTCCTGTTCGGAAAAATTCGCTTCATTAGCTATATCAAAGGCTTTTTCTAATTCTTCGTTAAGATTTTTGGGTACATAATCAAGTGTGCCAGCATTCTTGATGAAATAGAGCCATTTATCTCGGATATTATTTAACTCCGATTCTGTTTTTGTAAATTTTGGCAGTTCGATAAAAATCAGCTCAATATCATCCAAATAGTCAATCATATACTCTTTTTCAATCAGCTTAAAATGACTCATCACATC
>JAJRUF010000005.1 GCA_024277935.1 Gammaproteobacteria bacterium | reverse complement strand
CTACTGCATATACATGCTGCTTCACAACAGCCTCATTTAATATATATTTCGCAAAAATCATAACCAAAACATATGTCAAACCCGTACTCATATATACGGTACTTAAACTTAACCCTCTTAGTGCGAGGTATGACATATAAGGAATACAACAAAACATGACCAAAGCAGCAATCAGGTAACTCATATTATGCTTAATGAAATACAATTTATATGTAATCTGAGCAACTGCTGTAAACAATATTGCAAAAGCAAGATAAAACACACTCAAAACAGCATCACCCAAGAAGTCGTGATTGTTATACTTTTCATAAATCAGTCACATCACATTTCTCAGCAACCAAAATACAGCTTGATCCAAAAGGCATGGCTTTTTGATGTTTAATCATAAATTGTTCCCATCGCATACAACGCAAAAGCAATGAACCAGAAATCCCACGCTTATCCTGGTGATGCTGGTGCCTCCAATCAGGATCAGACCGGTGCATTGAAAATTTATATGGAATTGAACGTAACAAAAATATCGGGGGAATCAACACGGTAAAAAAGCAAGAAACATATAACACTTTAAAACCAATTTTATCAAATAGAGTAGAGAGCCTTTTACTAGTGTACCTTCTATAATGCCCTGAATTATCATCTGCCTCAGACCACAGAAATTCAAATGCTGGCACCGTCAAAAACACTTTACCTCTGGGCTCCAAAGCATCACGGATCTTCGTCAGAAACTCACCATCATCTTTTATATGCTCGAGAACATCGAACAGACCTACGGCAGGCAAACCACCCTTGCTAAAGTCAGCAGCATCAAAAGTTGAGCAGATTACTGTACCTATGCCTTTCTGCATAGCATCCCTCACACCCGCTATTTCCGGCTCAAGCAAACAAACATCAAAACCACCTTCCTGTATAGCTAATGAAACAGTACCATTGCCTCCACCAATATCAAAACAGGACCACTTGGAGGGTAATTCTGCATCAAACTCAGTATGCACTGATTACGATGCTCGTACCAAAACGACTGCACCTCAACTGTTCGCCGAGATTCATTACCATTAGCAGGAAACGATATATCCTGTGCTTGATTGGAATGCCACACACCAGACTCAGACTTTTTCAGCCCGGATATCTTATCCAATTGAATCTTACCCATAGCTATAAGCCATTTTTAGTTACGTTCGCCTGGCGTAGACCGGAATGTTATCATTGAAACTCCAGTCGTGATGAATATAATACCCAGTATTTTTTGCATAGAAACCGCCTCTCCATAGAAATACCCCATCACAAATATTAAAGGGAAAAACATGCTATTTAACGGATAGCTCATGCTGATAGGGTAGCGCTTATGTATAAACCCCCAGATAAAGAAACGTGCAGCATTAACCACGGCCACAGCCCCCAGCACAAACATTAGCATCACCATAGAAATATTTTTCTCTCGCGCTGCCTCATTTAATGCCCACGCACTCATTAATCCAAGCACGACTGTAACTAGTACTAAAACGAACGGTTTAACTGATACTTTACTCATCCCCAGCTTCCCATACAGGAGTATCTCTACCCATATATTCACTTAACCTTCTATTCGAATCCACAAACAGCATCTCCAGTTCACTTTTCAATTTCGACATAGCAACTTCATTATGGTTAACAGAGTCACTTTCGTTAAACTTAATGTCATAATTATCTGGCACATGGCCTTCATCAACTCCCAGCCAGGAATATAATGCTGCTATAGCTTGCATATTCGAAACGAATTCTTCATGAATAAGAATATTAATACGAGATTTATCAAATACTTCTGCGTAGCTTTGGATATATTCAATATAGTGACCACGCTGCACATACGCAAAAGGATTAACAGACGAGTTATACTGAGCAGCCAATAATCTTTCTTTTTCAACCAAAAGTGCATCAGAAAATGAAAGATCTTCAATACCGTTATCAACGCTGAACCTGTAATTTGAATAAGCACGCTCAACCGGATTACGCAAAATAAAAAGAATCCTTGCATCTGGATAGTAGCCTTTAATTCTCCCTGCAACCTTTTTGTATTCAATGTATGAAGTGCTCTTTTCACCAATATATTCATGCTCATTTAAACGGCCACTATAATACAAAGACTCATAATACTCCCGTCCTTTCTCCCACTCATTTCTCTTAAGAAAAAATTTTGGCTCCGGGCGCACAGGCTTCGCCATCAAAATATGAGGATGCGAATCTAAAACATTATATAAATAGGTCGTACCTGACCTCTGAGCACCGACAATAAATAGTTCAGCCATCACCATTGCCTACTATATCTTTAATATAATAACTTTCACTAGAACCGCTCTCTCTTAGTAACCTAACAACATATTCCCCAACAATGCTAACGAGAAGAATTAGTATCCCATTAAAGAATGAAAGAAGAATAACGAGCGTAGACCACCCTGGCACACTTACTACCGCAACAAATGCTGATATAAAGTAGTACAAAGCGAGAGCCAAGCTTAATATTGAAACAAAAAAGCCAAAACCAGCCATTAAGCGAAGGGGTAAAGAGGAGTAATTAAATAGAATAGTCGAAACCAGCTTCATAATACGGTAGAGGCTATAGTTACTTTCACCTTCTCTCCGCTCATGATGCTCAACATATACGTTTTTTCTATCATTAGAAAACATCAAGACCAGCCCTGGTATATAGGGAAGCCTTGACTTATAAGAACACACTCGATCAATAACATCACGCCTGATCAATCGAAAATTAGTAAGAACAAATCCTTTTTCACTGCGAAAAATTTTTCTATTGATATACCCCACAGCCTTGGTTCCCATTCTCCTAAAAAAAGAGTGCTTCTTCTTCCTAAATCTACCTATAACCAGGTCATATCCATCACGCGCTGCAACAATAAGCTTCTCAATTTCCTCAGGTGGATTCTGAAGATCATCATCCATTGTTATCACATAATCACCTTTAGCCTTACGAAACCCGCAAAGGTTGGCATTATGTTGACCATAATTATGCAAAAGATTAATCGAAATCACATTTTTGTTTTTTTCAGCCAAAGCCGATATAACTGACCAGCTATTATCTTTACTCCCATCATTTACAAGTATTATTTCATAACTATAGTTGTTGAGCGTAAAGAACTGAACCGTCCTTATAACTGTTTCAGCCACAATCAATTCACTATTATAAACAGGTATAACGACACTGAATATTGCTTTACTCATTTTATCAAAAGACAATTAATCACCTCTCACACATAAAGTTGCCACTTACATTCGCAAAAAACAAACAGGCACCTTAATCATGTCGAATGTAAACAGATATATCGAAACCAGTTATTTCTTGGTTTTTTCGCGCCAAAACCAGCCCCTTGATTGCTTTCATGCAATCATCTGCATTACGCATCGATGCTAATGGAGATATCACACTAATGAATTTTGAACCAAGAGAGCTGCCAGAAAACTTATACCCACACGCCCTTCTAACCGAAGAGGTTGACTGCACTTCTTTTAGCAACACGTATTGCTTTTCATTAATATATTTTTGCACCATTTCGTGATCAAAATGCTTATACGCCCAGCTCACCATTATATAATCAGGATTATACCTTGCCATCCGATCATAAGAGCTACAATTACGCCAAACATGACAACCCTTTGCCTTATACTTATCAGGAACTGCTACAGTTGGGATATAGAATACACGCACATCTTCCGGCAATGTCTGTATGTACTCCCAGATAACGTTTTTTGTAGTTAGCCCATCAAGTAACACACGCTTATATACAGAATAAGCTGACTGTGTCATATTTAGAAAAATACTGGGGAATACGACCAGCCCAATCAACACCACTACCCCTGCTCTAAACTTATTCCCAGGAACAAGCCGCCCCGTACGCTCATACAGTACATGCACAATGTAGGCCACGTGTAATATATAAAAAGGATACAAAGGGAAGATATACCTAATAGTTATAAACCGTTTTTGCATCACCATAAAAAGTAACGTCAAAACCACTGAAACCACTAGACTATAAACAAACACATCCGAGAGATTTAAACGCTTACGATAAGGCAGCAACATTAACAATGAAAAATTCAGGATAACTATCGGATGCTCTATAGCCACCTTTCCCCAGGGGTAAACAATGCCTGCCACACTTCCAGAAGAATGACTTAATGGCCTTAATTGATACCCAAGGCTTTCTTTAAAGTCAATATAAAGGTAAGGATGTATAAAAAACGAAACCATAAAAACCAGAGACAATGTCAAAGCCAATTTTTTCCTAAAATCAAGCGACGACACCAGTTTTTTCAATATAGGCTTTTCTTCTCTTATATATAAAAACAAAAAACCGACGAAAATAAAAAAAGAAATTATGGCAAAAGGCTGCTTTGAAAGCGCACTTAACGTTAAGCAAATAACGGCTACAATATAATTCGACACCCCACTATATCCCCTGTCATAAAGTCGCCATAAAAAGAATAATGCCACAAGATAAAAGAAAACACCTGTCGTTTCAGGATGAATTGTCACAAAGAAGCTTGCGACCACGGGATTCGTTATAAAATAAAAAGCTAAAAAGAAGGTAAGCCAACTACCAACAACACGTCTGAGAAGCGCAAAAAAAGCCAGTACAACACCAAGACCAACTACAAAAAGAAAAAAACGTATTACTATATTTACAGTAACATGATCAGCACCAAGCAACTTAAATGGCGCCAAGACGAAAAAATTTTCCGCGAAATAAGTCCAGCCATACACCCTGGAGTGATAACCCCCATTCATGTTATACACAGGATCCACAAAGAGGCTATTGATTGAGCCTACTATCGATGACGGATCAGTGGACATAAATTCAACGCTATCCACAACAGCAAATATATTACTGAAATACAAAAAGAAATACACGAAAACCAATATAACAATCATATAGTTATCAATGTTTAAATTAATTTTCTTGTAAGACATCTTTCACTCGTTTAAATTGTTTCTGCCACAGACATTAAAACAATGCAGCTCTTATACGTCTATACATCCTGTATATATTTCTCTTTATCACATGCGACACCGTAATCTGGCTCTCTAACCATATAACGCACTTATCTTTTTCAACTACAAAATCAATTTTTTCACTAGGCAATGAAAAGGTAAAGTCACTGTCATTCACAAACTTCTCAAGAAAATCCAATTTATGAAACCTCTCATATTGCCTTCTTCCATCAAGGCTGAACTGTTTATAATCAGCTGCAGACATTTTTACACAATAATCAAGCAGATCATCTAGCTCAGACCAATAAAGCACTCCAGAATAAGCAAGGTCAATACTGCTCAAGACTCTCGAGTACAAATGCTTATGTAAAACAACAGGAACCCCAGCCCCCATTGCCTCAATCAAGGTTAAGCCACCACCATATGGAAAAGAAGCAATATAGATATCAACATGATTATCTACTAGTTCATCCCATACACTTGGCACCCATGGCTTATAAATAAAACGATCTGATGGCACACCAACCTTATTCAAACCGCGACGAATTCTATACAGGGCCCATGGCGTCAACCGTCCAATGTGTAGATGTCGCCCACCTGTAGCCGCCAGCAAGGTTGGGACCATATCAAGATAACTAACATAATATGAAACTTCAACTTTATTTGATTTGGCAGAGGTACATGTCGTTAAAACCCCCTCTTTCTTAAATTCATGTGGCTTGAAAACACGCTTATTACTCTCAACAACTAACGGGACATATATATTATCAACACCCAGGTTCTTACGACAATTCTCGTATCCCATGGGATGCGGATCTATATGTTTTAAATGCTTCATACAAACACCCAGACACAACTGGTAATCTGCATGGTGGTAAAAATACGCATTCAAATTCATCTCAGGCTGAATCGCCGAAGCTGCCACACTATCCTGATTATGATTAAAAAGATAAACCCGAGAACTATCTATTTCTAACAAACGTGTTTGCAACCAGTTCAGCTTAGCCAGAAAGCTCCTACACCTTCCGTGCTCAATGACTACATTATTACGACCAAGAAACTTAGAATCTGCGTAACCAGAATCAGACCTGCCGATTAACTCAGTCGACAACAGTATGTGATTAGAACCAGGGCTACAGTTAATAAAGTCTTCAATAACTTTTATATGACCGCCCGCCCTCAGCACTTTCGTAACAATATATACGTAAGTAGCAGGATATCCATTTTCCCGCTGTAATCTCTCAGGCTTTACTTTGATCGCAGACAGATTATGCTTACCAATTTTTTTACACAACTCATCAAGAACATGAGAACCATACGCCTGACCTGTACAGACTGGCTCTGTAACAATCCGCTCAACGATTGCGTATATATCGCGTAAAGCACCATTGAAATCAGCTTGCTGAATTTTACTATCTATCTTTTTAGATACCGAGACAAGAGCTGACTCATCAGCAGTAGGCATTACACTTTACCCCTTTCATACTCTCCCGATAAAACCCATTTACGACAAACACTACTAGCAAAAAAAGCATACACCCCCCTATCTTTTAATCTGATCAAGATGTTGTTTAATTTGAGAGGGCTCACAAAACATCAGCAAATCAATAATAGACAGATGATCAATATTTTCATATGAAAGGCTATTATATTTAAAATCAACTAACGAAGTGAACGTGAGCTTAATATCACGATCCTGAAATTCATTTAGTCTGAAAATATCTTTTCCATTTGGGGGATTAATATATTCGCAAGCATTTAACGCTGAAGCAATTTCTAGAGCCCATTGCCCTGGATGCGTGACCACAGGAAGCTCCACATCCATTTCTGACAGCACCGAACAATTAATACTTATGTTAATATAATCGCAAACTGCCAACATAGTTCTTACGTTAAGCTCAACGAGCGTTTCCTCGCGCATTGATTCAAAAGCATAAGTTATCATTTCACACACGGCCCCATGATAAGGGGAATGCTTTTTATAATGTGCCAGTTGAGAAAGCAGTTTATTCTTGATCGCAGACGAATCTTTAACCTTCACCTCTTTTATAGGTGAAAAACGTTCGTACTTTGAAACCGGCGCACTAATATACTGCCACCCTTCCGTAGGGTGATGGATGCGATTACGATTCATCCATGATTTCTTCTGATATTGAACCACATCAAACACAACCCATTTGTCGGTTCTATTTATCAAGTCAAAATACCCTAAATAAGGAAAAAAATATGGTTGCATTATACCGAGTTTCATTAACGCTGCTTCGCAATAAAAGAATTAATAACTATAGAATTTTGGTGGATTTTCTGGATAATGTCACAAATCAATCCCACTGAATTCTCATCCACCATCGCACCAACTGGCAATTGCAAGCATGACAGACAGAGATGATCTGTAACAGGCAAATCAGGCATATTCTCCTTATCACGATATTCGACGCTACGGTGCACTCCCGGATAAAAGTAACGTCTAGCGATAATATTTTCTGCCTTAAGAACAGTAATTAACAAATCTCTAGACAAGCCAAAAACGTTCTCATCAATTTCACAAACAACATACTGAAAATTCGAGAACGTTACTCCTGAAGGTTCCACCAAATTCACCCCTGGGAGACCGGCAAGTCTGTCTTTATATATTCGAAACAGCTTTTCGTTTTTTTGCTGATTCTTATGGTAATCTTCAAGACTCATCAACGCTATAGCTGCTTGAGCCTCAGACATCCGCGCATTAACAACTCTGGCAGCATCAACAGACTCATCTATACCATAGCTTGGCCTAATGCCTCGCAGACGTGCGGCGAGATCATCATCATTAGTACAAATACAACCACCTTCAGCCGCACTTAGAATCTTTGTTGCATGAAAAGAAAAGACCTCAAGCTTGCCAAAATTTGCAATTCTTGTGCTCCCCACCATGCAACCAAAAGCATGCGCAGAATCAAAAAATAATTCCACCCCCCGTAATTTCGCATAATCTTCAAGAGCTACAGGATCGCAAGCACCACCCCACAGATTAACCCCCATAATTCCACACACATTTTCATCGATAAGAGCATCTAATTTATCGATTGCAATTTGATGAGTGACCGGATCAACATCACAAAAAACAGGCTCAACACCTGCCCAGCTTAAAGCTTGCGCTGATGCGATAAACGTAAAAGAAGGCACTATCACCTTGCCAGAAAGGTTCATAGCATCTACGCCCATCATAAGACCAAACGTTGCATTACTAACACAGACCACATGCTTAACACCTAAAAAAACCTGTAACTCAGATTCCAGTTCTGTTAATAACGG
>JAJRUF010000158.1 GCA_024277935.1 Gammaproteobacteria bacterium | reverse complement strand
CCGATTTGATGAACCATGGGGCATTAATATGGAGAGCTTGTTGAAATAATTCTGTTATCATAAAAAAATGGTGAGGGTAGCTTATAGGTTCAGTAGATTATAATTTACCCACTCATTTTTCAAAAGAGCCTATTAATGGGTTATGATTTTTGTTCGCCGAGAAGAATTTTTAGCAAATAATCATTATCCCACCCCGCTTTTAATCGTTTTGTTTTTACGCCAATTTTTGCCGTTTTTTCTGTTTTGATAAGGTTTAGTGCAATATGACGCATAACAGCCATATTGGCGGCACTATGCCCTGCTCTGGCTCTATGCGAATCCTCATCAAATGCCTGATCCAAAACCCAATGCAGATTGTTCTCAACTCCCCAATGAGCACGAACAATATGTCCTAGTTTCTTAGGGTCTCTCGCATCTAGCGAACTAATAAAGTAACGAGTTTCTTCCTCGGTTTTGTTTTTTAGTTGCCGTTTGGCTGTGACTGCAATAATGCTATTCAAACCCACCCACTGGGAATGCCGTTCCTGTAGCCACTGTATATCAGCTGTAGCTCTGATGGTTCGAGTTTCTATGCGTCCGTGTTCTCCATCATAACTGATATTGCCTATGGTTGGAGCAAGGGTCGAGTTAAAAAAGGTTTTTACATCATCATGGAGTTCTCCCTGATTGCCTTTTAAGCTCAAGACATAATCGGCACCTTGCTGAATAATTTGGGCCGCTATTTTGGTTTGACATCCCATTGCATCCATTGTGATCACTGCCCCTACAATGTCCAGTTGCAATAGCAGTTTGGGAATAGCTGTTATTTCATTGGACTTATCATCAACTTTTTGCTGTCCCAAGACCAACTGATTTTGATGTGCCCAGGCACTCACCATGTAAATGGCCGCTTTGCCTGACGCTCGGTCAATACTCCCTCTCAAGCACTTACCATTAATAGCTATCACCTGACCCTGTGTCAGTTGAGCGAGATCGGCAACCCAGCGGCTAAAGGCCTCACTGAATTTCTGGGTATCAATGGCAGCAAATACATTGCCAAAGGTATCATGGGAAGGAATCCCGTGCTCTAAATTTAATAATTGAGTAAACCAGTCCTTTTTGGCTTTACCAAAGGTTTCAATGGCAACCCAGTTATCTGCACCGCAAATTGCGATGAAGAATATGTCTGAAAGACGATGCTTCTTATGACGGGCAATGCGTGGGTCTTCGATCCCCGAGAAATGCTGAATAATTGAGGTTGTAGGTTGTGGCTTCATTTAAATCAAAAACTTATGATGTATACCTCATTTAGATTAAAATATCAAGCTGGTTTTAATGCGATTGCCCTATTAAAATCACCACCCCCTATTGCAACTGAATTGTTAAACAATTAGCTCCACTTCATAACCCGTAAATTTACGAATATTAATAACACCCGAATCAAGTAACAAATACTGCCCTTTAATTCCTTGTAAAATACCCGAAACTTCAGGGTTCTTGTCAAAGTTAAATGATTTAACTTTTAACGGATAAGTTTCTACTGGAAAATTTATATCTACTTCTGATTCATCAGCCAAGTATTCTATTGCATCTTCTCCAAACCGATTGGCAATATCGACAATTTCCGAACGACATAATGCAACTAACTCATCTCGCTTTTGTTTTAAATCAATAGACTCAGCTCTACTTTTTAACATTCTCTGCCAACTGGTTTTATCACTCACATGCTGGGCAATAGCCACTTCTATCAAGCCTGAAATATAACGGGATTTAACCCTATAAATTGGTAGAGCCTGGGTAGCACCTTGATCTATCCAACGTATAGGAATTTGTGTGCCACGCGTAATACCCACTTTAACCCCTGATGAATTGGCTAAATAAACATAATGTGATTGAAAACAGAATTCCTCTCCCCATAAAGGCTCTCTACAAGTTCCTGCTTCAAAATGACAGGTCTCAGGCTTCATAATACACATATCGCATTGAGCTAATGAAGTAAAACAAGGGTAGCAAAAACCTTGATTAAAGCTTTTTTTAATGGATCTATTACAATGGATACAAGAAATATTGCCTGTAAAAATCAATTTGATAGGTTTACCTATTAATGGATTAAGGTCGGCCAGTTGATCACTTAATGGCAATTGATATTTAACCGGACTATTCAATTCCACCTTCATTTTCCTTAACTTACCCAGCACTTAAATATCTCCACGTTTTTAATTTTAATAAAGTTATTCTATCATTTGATAGAGCAATTAATGCAATATATCCTTTTAAAAAAACAGTAGAATAGCCTCCCTGTGCCTGAATAGTTGTCGCAAAAACTCTTTTCAGGCAGGGTTTCCAGTGTTAGTTTCTCTCCATGTTTGTAGGCTTTCCTTTCCCCTAATATTTGCCTGTGATGAGCCATTAGCACTCAAAATTCCATTGCCCTTTTGGCTCTATCATTTACAAACAGGGATTTTATACGCTTTGAATTTAGGCTATAATCGACTGCTTTTTATTCTTTAAAGTAATCGCCGTGTCTAGCACAAATAACGATTTATCAACCTTTCAAGGACTGATCCTTGCCTTACAACAATATTGGTCTGAAAAGGGCTGTATTTTATTGCAACCTTTAGACCTGGAAGTCGGTGCAGGAACATTTCACCCGGCTACTTTTTTGCGTGCGATAGGCCCTGAGCCTTGGAATGCAGCTTATGTGCAGCCATCAAGAAGGCCTACTGATGGCCGCTTTGGTGAAAACCCTATGCGCTTGCAACATTATTATCAGTTTCAGGTTATTTTAAAACCTTCTCCTGATAACATTCAGGACTTGTACTTAGGTTCCTTAAAACATTTAGGTTTAGATTTACTTGAGCATGATGTACGTTTTGTGGAAGATAACTGGGAATCCCCTACCCTTGGAGCTTGGGGGCTGGGCTGGGAAGTTTGGCTTAATGGTATGGAGGTCTCTCAATTTACCTATTTTCAACAAGTCGGCGGTTTAGAGTGCAAACCAATTAGTGGTGAGCTAACTTATGGGCTTGAACGTATTGCTATGTATATTCAAGGTGTTGAAAGTGTGTATGACTTAGTCTGGACTAACGGGCCACAAGGCTCTGTGACTTATGGCGATGTTTTTCATCAAAATGAGGTGGAGATGTCAGAGTATAACTTTGACCATGCCAATGTCGATTTTTTATTCACTTGCTTCGACACTT
Organism: Gammaproteobacteria bacterium; assembly: GCA_024277935.1. Lineage (GTDB taxonomy): Bacteria > Pseudomonadota > Gammaproteobacteria > Methylococcales > Methylomonadaceae > QPIN01. Next base: position 5,179 of record JAJRUF010000158.1, on the reverse strand, counting down.
ACGAGCAAGAGTGTCAAAAATTGATTGAAAAAGACCTTCCTTTGCCTGCTTATGAGATGGTGTTAAAAGCCTCGCATACTTTTAATTTATTAGATGCGCGTCATGCTATTTCTGTTACGGAAAGACAACGTTATATTCTGCGTGTGCGTAACTTATCTAAATCAGTCGCCGAAGCTTATTATAATCGTAGGGAATCTTTAGGTTTTCCGATGTTGCAGTCTGAGCAAGGAGAATAATGATGTCAGAAACTAAAGATTTACTATTTGAATTAGGTTGTGAAGAGTTACCCCCAAAATCGCTTTTAACACTCAGTAATGCCCTACTTAATGGCATAGAAGTGGGATTAAAAGAAGCAAACCTTGATTATGCATCAGCCCAAGCTTATGCCAGCCCTAGACGTTTAGCGGTTATTATTAAATCGCTAAATACTGCTCAGCCAGACAAGTCAATTGAAAAACGAGGCCCAGCTGTTCAAGCCGCTTTTGCAGAAGATGGTTCACCCAGCAAAGCCGCCGAAGGTTTTGCCAGGGGCTGTGGTACTACGGTTAATAAACTTGGCCGATTAAAAACTAATAAAGGTGAATGGCTAGCCTTTAACCAAGATATTAAAGGTCTAGCAACTGAAAAACTGTTACCTGAAATAATAGCTAAAAGCATTCATTTACTGCCTATTGCCAAAAGAATGCGCTGGGGAAGTTACAGTACTGAATTTGTTCGCCCCGTACATTGGGCTGTATTACTGTTTGGCGAAACAGTTGTTAATACTGAAATTTTAGGCTTAAACACTGGAAATCAATCATATGGTCATCGTTTTCATGCGCCCGAGGCTGTCACCATTAAAAATGCAGACAGCTATTTAGCAACTTTAGAACAACAAAAAGTGATTGCTGATTATGCTCAACGCCAGGCACTCATTGCTGATAAAGCCAATGCTGCCGCTTATTCAGTCAATGGTATTGCTCATATCGAGCCTGACCTGCTTGAAGAGGTTGCCGCCTTAAATGAATGGCCTGTGCCTGTTTTAGGTAATTTTGATTCACGATTTCTTGATTTGCCAAATGAAGTATTAATCACCACCATGCAAAGTAATCAAAAATACTTCCCTGTCAAAAACAAACAAGGTGATTTACTTCCACACTTTATTACTTTTAGTAATATTGAAAGCACTCGCCCTCAATCTATTCAAGAGGGTAATGAACGCGTGATTATGCCTCGCCTTGCTGATGCAGAATTCTTTTGGAAACAGGATAGAAAACAAAAACTTGAACAACGTGTTGCCAGTTTACAAACCATTGTTTTCCAAAAAACATTAGGTACTTTAGCTGACAAAACTCAGCGTGTTGAAAAATTGGCTGAATATATTGCTCAACAATTAAATGCCGATATTGCCTTAGCAAAACGGGCCGCACATCTAGCTAAAACTGATTTAATGACTGATATGGTCGGTGAATTTGCCAGCTTACAAGGTATTGTAGGTCGTTATTATGCGCTAGCTGACAATGAACCACCAGAAGTTGCTATTGCGATTGAAGAACAGTATTTTCCTAAACACTCAGGTAGCCCGACACCTGCTAGTGTCATGGGTCAAATTCTTTCTCTGGCTGAAAAAATTGATACCTTAACAGGTATTTTTAGTGCCAACCTTATTCCCACAGGGGATAAAGACCCTTATGCATTAAGGCGCGCCACTATAGGTTCACTAAGGATTATTATTGAAAATAAGTTAGAGCTCGACATTGTTGAATTAATCAGCTTTGCTTTGGCACAATTCAAACATAATTTTGACCCCGTAAAAACCCAACAACTGGTAGTTGATTTTGTGTTTGATCGTTTAAAAGGTTATTGCTTAGATCACGAATATACTGCAGATGAATTTGATGCGGTTATTGCCGTTAAGCCTACCAACCCCTTAGATTTTATTCAACGACTACAAGCCGTTAAAGCTTTTAGAGCTCTACCAGAAGCAGAAAGTTTGGCCGCTGCCAATAAACGTATAATTAATATTCTAAAAAAATCCTCAACCAAAGCGGCTAATTCAATTACAGGCTTAGTTGAAACAGAAGAAATAACGCTTTATACCGCTGCTGCTGAATCTGAAAATGCAATTCAACCCTTATTAAATAACAAAGATTATCAGGCAACATTAACACGCCTTGCCCAACTTAAAGAAGATGTCGATGCTTTCTTTGATAATGTAATGGTTAATACCGATGACCTAGACCTTCGTGCCAGCCGGCTTGCTTTACTATCCATGTTATCGAGTCAGTTCCTTAAAATTGCTGATATTTCCAAATTACAGTCATAATGCAAAAATTTATTTTATTAGACCGTGATGGGGTAATCAACCATGATTCCGATAACTATATTAGGTCAACTGATGAGTGGCATCCCATTTCAGGAAGCCTTGAAGCGATTGCTCTATTAAACCAACATGGTTATAAAGTGATAGTTATTACCAATCAATCTGGCTTGGCCCGTGGTTATTATAATGAAGCGACACTTGCTGAAATACATAAAAAAATGCATCAATTAACCGCCGCAAAAGGTGGGGAAATTGATGCTGTTTTTTACTGTCCTCATGGCCCTAATGATAATTGTGCTTGTCGCAAACCCAAACCCGGCTTGTTACAGCAGTTTGCTAAAGCAAATAATATTTCCCTAACAGATATTTATTTTGTTGGTGACAAACTGAGTGATATACAAGCCGCTATAGCAGCAGGCGCAAAACCCATGCTTGTTAAAACAGTTAGAGAACGAAATCTTTTAAAGAATAACCCTGACATTAACTGCCCTATTTTTGAGGACCTTTATGACGCAGCAAAATTCATTATCTCAGAAAAATAATTTAAGAGTTTATATTGGTTCAACTCTTTTTTTTATTTATACTTTTACTTCACTCATTCTTTACAGCCCAATTATTCTACTTTTCCTTGTCTTACCTTTTTCTGTCAGATATAAAGCGGCAAACCTTTGGGCGGTCTCGATTACTTATGCAGCCAAAGTATTCTGTAATTTAGATTACCATATTGAGGGATTAGAAAACCTGCCAAAAAATCAAGCTTACATTGTACTTAGTAAGCATCAGTCAGCTTGGGAAACGTTGTCTTCTCGGGTGTTTTTACCCATGCAAACTGCCGTTTTAAAAAAATCTTTAACCCAAATTCCTCTAGGAGGTTGGGTTTTAGCTTCATTAAAACCCATTGCTATAGATAGAAATGAGCCGAGAACTGCTTTACGCATGTTAATAGAACAAGGAACCGCTCGCTTAAAAGAAGGCCTTGTTGTGGTAGTTTTTCCCGAAGGAACGCGAGCCGCACCGGGTGAAGATAAAAAATTTAATATCGGGGGAGCAATGCTGGCACAAAAATCAGGCTTCCCTGTTATTCCGCTTGCCCATAATGCTGGAGAATTTTGGCCGCGTTACAGTTTTTTAAAGTACCCTGGAACAATAAGCGTTAAAATAGGTCCTGTTATTGAATCAACGGGCAAAAAAGCAAAAGAAATTAATGCTGAAGCAGAAGCATGGATTGCTCAAGCTATGAAAGAAATCAGCTCAACTTAAAAAACACACTCATTACATTTATCATAAGTTAACACTATTACAATCCATGAAAAAATTATTACTCATTTGTACAGTTTCTGCCTTTTTAACAGCATGTGCAGACAAAGAAAGTTATGAAACTGCCGTTCTTGCTCAGATGCAAACAGAAAAAGACCTTAAAGACTACAAAATAGATCCCGAACAAATGACGGAATGTGTTGTAGATTTATCATCCAAAAAAATGCCCGGTGTTTTTCCATTTGACCCTAATAGACTTGAAGCCTATCAAAATTATACAAAAATGGTAATGATGGATAGCGTTAAAGATAAACAAAAAATGCTTAATGACTTGCGTGAGCTTTTTGGTTCTCCTCAAGATTTAGCTGAAGCACATAGTAACTACACAATGAGTGTTATGGATTGTATAGCCGCTATTATTAAAAAATCAGAGCCAGAAATAGAACCCAAAGACTAGATTATTGCTGCTTTCAGGTGGTGTTACTGCCTGAAAACATATTTACATAACTATAAACTTCACACGATTACCCCAGCTGAGAGCAGTTAATTTAACGGTTAGAAAGCCACCATCGTGGCTACGTGAATTACAGCTGAAGATAGTCTACTTAATTTATAGAGCTCTTGTATAATGATTACTTAATATAATTCAATAAAATAAAATGAAAAAAAACAACTATAGCTACAATTTTATCAACAGCCATACTTTTCAGCGGTAATCTATATGCTGAAAATATTCCACTAACTAATGAAAATATACAAGGCTCATGGGCTTTGGATTACACTAAAAAATCAGAAAAATCAAAAGAAACGGCAAAGCGAGAAGATACTTGGGTATTTGATAAAAGCACTGTTACTATTAAAAACATTCTACGTGAAGGTAGCTATTATGACCAATCTCCAGTAAATTATGTAATTGAAGATGGTAAGTTAAAAGTCTCCATTTTAGGAAGATCAGGAAAATTTGATAACTTCTCTGTACTCAATAAAGATGAAAAAAGTATGACACTGAAAGCAAGGTTTGGTGGTATTTATCATTTTATAAAAAAATAAATTTCTAAACCATGCAGGAAAAAATAGGGGCAGGTCTTACAGTTGATACCGAAAAAAATCGGCGATTACTAGAAATTTAGTCCCTCTTTTCCTTTCAATAATTATCTGCTTTCACAGACTGCTTTTAAATTCTGTTGTATTTATTTAAAACATCGCAGAAAAATAAGCTATAAAGTTCTTTTCATTCACAAAAGTAATATCATACATACTGGTTAAACCTTTTATCTGCTCATCCGTTACACCAAGTACCAGCATGGTAAAGTTTTGTTTATCAATTCCCATTCGTTTTCTTAACTTTTGATATTTTTCAATAGTCGATCTAAACTCACCTGATTTACATTCGATAAACAGAGGCGTGTTATTATTAAGCAGAAAAAAAACATCCACCTCATGCTGATCTTCATTTGGAAAATAAACTTTAAAACTTCTTAATGCAGAGAATGAAACCTTTTTTTCATAAAACAAGATTAAAAGTTTCATAAAAACAAACCACTCAAGCCATTCACCATTAAAAAAATTTAATACTGAAGGTGCTTGCTGTAAAGTTAAGTGGATCTTCTTTTCTTGCTT
>JAJRUF010000157.1 GCA_024277935.1 Gammaproteobacteria bacterium | reverse complement strand
GCTAAAAGCACAAGGGTTAGTGTCTGTTAAAGAACAGTGGGTGAAGTTCCATTATCCAAATGGCTAATGAACCGCCGTATGCGGACCCGCTTGTACGGTGGTGTGGGGAGGGCTGGAGAGAAAACAGCCCTTACCCGATTATGCCTTTTATTTCAAGTATTTATCCAGTATTTGTTGTTTTTTCTCAGGTGATTTTTCTAGTCTTTCTTGTGCTTGGTAAATTTTTTGGTTAAGTTTTTCAACTTCAATTACTATTGTTTGTTGTTCGGGCAATGAAAGCACTGGGATTTGGAAGTTTTCGTAATAACTTGCAGGTACTCTACGATGTCCACTTGAGCCCGTCATTTTTGTTGCCGCATCTGTTCTCACTGAGTCACGATTCAACATAGTAAATACATATTTAGGGTTCAATTTAGAACCAACTCTAATTACATGAAATTCAGAGCTTCCCATTGCCAAACCATTAGTTAAACCTTCAGCCAATGCAGATTTTCCATTTTCCATGCTTGGAGTAATCTTAGCTATGATAATGTCATTTTCAGCAAAATAGGTATAGCTTCCTTTTCTTAAATCCTTATATGGTCGGTCTACCATGTTATCAATGTAACCATCATTACTTACAGAAGCCATTTCAACAAAGGAGACAATCGTATCAAGAGCCAAATCTTTTAGTTCGGTTTTTGATGGATTGATTTTTGATAATTCTTTTAGCTTTCTTGTGTCACCATTTATTGTATTGATCCTTTTTTCAATTTCATTTCTCGCTCCACCAATCGTTTTTTGTGCTTGCTCCACTTCTTGGTCTATGGCTTCACACTCTTTTACTATTTTTTGTTGTATGGCTTTAGGTGGGAGAGGGATCTTCACAGACTTAACACGATCAATATTTAGATTTTCAACAACTCCGCCACCTGCATTATCTGAAAATTGTTGTTGAGTTGTCGAGTACGACAATATTTCAAATAGATAATTTTTATCTAGCTCCTTATTGAAATCAGTCATAATTAGCCAACCATCATGTACGCAGCCATCAATTTTTAAAATATACGGTCTTCCAAAGCTCATTGAGTTAGAGAGGATAAAATCACCAGATTTGACCGCTCTTGATTTTAATGCGCCTTCTTTTGTGATTTTTTCTTCTGCTTTGGTAATATATTTCTCACCTTGATTTACATCCCCGATTTTTATCCAGTTAATGCCATTCTTTTTATCCGTTATAAATTTACTAATTGGTCTAGGTGATGCGCCTCTAACAATCGTCATAATGCTTTCGAGTTTTACTAGCTTCCACTGACTTTCAATTATAACCTTCTTCTTTGGTGTTAATGAAAACGCCTTGTTAAAATCCTTACGACTAAAGTCCAAAATATCCTGCACATTGGCATAGGTGATTAAATCCTTATAGGCTTCAAAATCGCTTAAATTGTTGGGCTGTTCTCCTAAATAGTTCTGCTCAATTAAGGTGTTAATTTTGGTTTTATCCGCTAGGTTATTCGGGTTAAACAATGGAGTGATAATATCGTTCACCGTACTGCCACCATTATATTTAATGCCTTCACTGCCTTTCGCGCCACTCCATTCATAGCCTAAGAATTTCTTTTGCTCCTTGTTATTGCTAGGGCTTTTGACAATCAGCACTTTTTGCGGATTTTCAAAGGCAAGCATAAAGTAATAGAGCTTCTCTTTTTCAATAGAATGCAAATACTTTATGAAGCGTTTATTTAGCTCAAGTTCTTTTTCTTGTTGGGTTTTATCTTTAAAAAACTTTTTCTTTTTCAGGTTCTTTATATCGGTACTATTGTCAAAGTCTTTTTTATACTCTGTAAATATTTCTGTTTTTATCAATTCATCAATATGACTTATATTGTCAGCGGTAATGCCAAAAAGTTTTTTGTACTCGTCAATGGGAAGTTCATTATGCTCACAGTATTTTTGAATCAAATACAGGTCTTGATATTCTGCTGTGCTTGCATCACCTTGTTTGATGCCTTCAAAATAGTCATCTACTCGGTTTTGATAATGCTCTGCTGGCTCTGGTTTCTTGTCTTTTCGTCTAAGGAAAAAAACAACTGTATTTGTCCCTGTTTTTCCAAATGTCCCGCTACCCAGTTCAACCAGTGCAATCATATCAAAGTATTTGAGGATCACTTCACGGGTGGCGATATGTGTACTGTCTGAATTGGATAATATGCTTGATGGCACAATAACACCGACAACACCGCCACCTGTCATTAATTGTTTGGCTCTCTCTAAAAAGAAGCATTGTATATTATTGGTATTGGAATTTAATTCAGTCGTTTTTATGAGTTCGTAGTTTTCTTTTTGTTTGTCCGTTAAGTTAAGCAAAAAACCCTCTACGGCAAAAGGAGGGTTTGCCACCAAAACATCATAGCGTGCAGGTTTTATATCGGTAATATCGCTCAGGGCATCTTCTTCGATAATTTTAATTTGATCTTGCCCGTACATATAGGCGGATACTTTGGCAATTTTAGCAAGCCGATCTTCTTTTTCTATGCCTGTAATATTTTCGTAGTAGTTGGCTATATCCGTTTGTTTGTATTTTTCAACTAATGGTTTTATCTGATGTGCGTATTCGGTTAAAAAATGTCCAGCACCACAAGCAAAGTCAATCACTGCCAATGGTTCTGATGCTTGTTGTATTTTGTTTTCAAGTGGCAGTGAGGCAACAATAAACTTGGTAATGGGCATGGGGGTAAAAAACTGCCCTTCGGATTGCTTGATTGAGTTATCCAGAAAATACTCAAACATATCACCTAAAAACTGGTTTTGTTCTTTGGTTCTAAGCCTTAACCCTTGCCACATTTGTACCAGTTCAACCAATACTTTGGTGTTGCGATTAAACAGTCTTTCATTATGGACATTGATAAGGGAAAAAGCATTGTTGGAGAAAAACTTTAAATCTCTAAAGTATTTTTGAATTTGTTTTTTAGTGGCATTTTTCTTGTTTTTGACCGTCCAAAAAGCACCGTCAATTTGCTCACTACTGATATACATAACTTCATCTTTAAGGAATTTTCTCATCCCTATTTGATAAAGTTTCTGCAAACGGTCTATGAAGTCGTAATAGTTATCATAAGCGACACCTTTCCAATAAAATTCAAGGTTATCTTTGTTTTCTTCTTCGTCAACGATTTTGGCAAGGAATAAATTAACCAGCACTTCAAAAGCAGTTTCCCGTCTTGCAATATTATGTTGTCGTAATATAGTGCGGAAGCGGTGATATTTTCCTTCTTTGTCTTTTTCTGTAACGGGGCGCGTGTCTATGTCCAGCGTGTAATTACTTTTGCCTATTTGATAGGGCTGTATATTTTCTTCAAATACGCCTGATTCGGTATACTCTAGTTGATAAGTTTCTTTCCAAACATCAAAACGCTTTTTTACATTGCTGGCTTTTTTATAGGATTTTAACTGCTCACCAAGCTCAAGAATTTTTTCATTATCTTTGTGGGAAATAATGCGTTGCTCAACCAATAGCTGGTTTTCTTTACTATCAAACTCACTGGCATAGAGACATAAAAATTCAGTTTCTGCTATTTGTTGTGCATAAGAAAATAATTGACCGCCATCGTCAAGTGTCTCTTTCCATGCTTTTTCAAACTCTTTTCCGTAGGTTTTGCATTCTATGATTAATAGTGGCTTATTTTTTGATCTTTAACTAAAATATCAGCACGACCGCCACTTGCGCCATGCCCCAACTTCCATTTTGGTTCAAGCTCTATATGTTCAGGCTTATAGCCTTTATTTAGTAACTTACACACACATTCAAAGACTACGGTATTTTCAGCAGAGGAAAAATTACAGGTTTGTCTTTCGTTAATTTTAAGACCATCTGACTCAGGGTATTGTAATTCTTCTTTTTTGAAATCAACACTAAGGTAACAACCGCTTTCAAAGTTTTTACTGAAAACATCCCCTTTTTCTTCAAACCCCAAATATGATAAAAGTGACCTAAAATTATCTTTGTTAATCATTTAGCTTGTCTTTTCCTTTTCACGGTTTGATTTATTGCTGGCTGTTGGTTTTGAGGGCATAACGCAAAGCTCACTTGACGCGGGAGAATAAATGATAAACTCTGGCAACATAATGAACTTTGATAATTAATAATTTTAAAAAAAACGTGCTGTCCAGCGGTCAAGTGCAGCGTATTGTTAGCATACAAGACTTTGCTAT
>JAJRUF010000156.1 GCA_024277935.1 Gammaproteobacteria bacterium | reverse complement strand
GCTTTCTGTTGTATTGCTTATATCAACGGATAATTTAGTTTTATCTTTAGCTAACTGAACAGCTTCACTATTATTCTGGCTTTGCTCTGCTATCAGCCGATCTTTTTCTTTATTTAATGTGTTTAATCGTTTTTTTTGTTCTTCAACAGATTGATTAATTGTATTGGCCAACTCACCCTTTCCCCAAGGGTGTTCTTCTGATCCACAGACAGGGCAAGGCTCATTTTGTTGGAGTAAATATCTTAAATCTTTAGCTGTTTTTTGACTTGCCGCCTGTATTAAATTAAAGGCCATTTGGGCTTCATCTAACTGAGCTTGCTTTTGCTGTAATTCAATTAATAACTTAGGCGTTCTATCACTAACCCGCTGGATATTTTGTTCAACCGTCAATAAGCTCTGTTGGTCTTGATAATGACTATCACGCAGTTCCAAGCCTTTTTCAGCCAAGCTACATGCATCTTCTATTTGAGTGATTTGTTGCTCTACTAATTGTTTTTGCTGATGAATATCAGATAATGAATATTTCTCTAGTTGCTTTTTTAGCTGCTCAACGGTATTACTTAGCTCATTTTTTTTCAGTAAACACTCAGCTTCTTTATTTTGCTTCTCTATCAAGTTCTTTTTATCATCAACAAGTTTTTCTTTAACCGTAGACTTCTCAATATTAAGTTTTTCTATTATTTGCTGATTTTCAATATAATCTTTAAGCTCATTTTCCCAGCGCTCCCACTGTCTCGCCAGCGCTTCAATAGCAGCATGTTTTTCCTGCCAGATTAGACTTTGCTGTTTCGCCAGTTCCTTTGCATTTTTTTGTTGCTGTAAAGCTTTTAATTGCGAGTCAGCCGCTTCCCATAATAATTGTTGGTGCTGAGTATTTTTACTAACGTCATCAAGCAACTTAATACTGCTCTCAATTTGTGTATCAAGCTGACGAGCTTGTTGTAATAAAGGTTGAGCGGCTTTATACTGTTTAACTATGTCCAAATAATTGTTTTCAGCTTGTTCAAGCTGTTTGTTAATCTGTTGTTGTTGTTTTTCAGCATCAATCAGTGAATTTTGATGTCCCTTTAGAGTCTTTTCTGCTTCTATTAATTCTTGTGCTAAGTCAGTCGTGCGCTGTAATAAAGGCCTTAATGGTTGAACTTGATCGACTTGTTGTAGTATTTTTCTATCGTTTTGAGAAGCATCCCAATTTAACTGAGTTTGCTTTACAGCTTGTTGAGCCGTCATTTCATCTTGCTTGAGTATTTTGTATGTGGCAAACCATTTTAAAGTGTCTTCTGTCTGCTTTATTTGGCCTTGTAATTTTGTTACTGCAGCAAAAATATCTTGAGATTCTTTTTCTAATACTCGCCTTTCTTCCTTATTGAGTGGAGTTTTATCTACCAGTTTCTCAGAGATTTTATCTAAAGCCTGTTTTTCATTTTTAGCTCGTTCAAAAGCAGCAATGGATAACTCACTATAAATATCAGTCCCAGTAATTTTTTCCAATAAATTAGAGCGATCATCTTTTTTAGCTTTTAAAAAGGCGGCAAAATCCCCTTGTGCCAACAAAACAGAGCGACGAAATTGATCAAAATTTAAACCTATACATTGTTCAATGGCTTGCAGGGTTGCTTTTTTTCCTTCCCCAATTTTTTCTGACGTTACCAGGTTTTGTAAACTAACCTTTTGGGCTTGCAATTTACCGCTCACTTTCCCTCTGGCTCGGCTAATTTCCCATCTAGCTCGATAACTTTGTTTATCCTTACCTAAAAAATCAACTTCAGCATAAGCACTGGCAGTTCCTCTACGCAAAATCGAACTAACATCATTACTTTTAATCCGTATTGAGTCATCTTTATGGCCAATAAAAACACTATGCCCATCTGGCAATCGTGGCATTTTGTCATAAAGGGCTAAACAAATTGCATCTAATAGGGTGCTTTTTCCTGATCCTGTTGGGCCAGTAATTGCGAATAACCCCGTAGACTGAAGTACGCCTTGTTCCAGCTGAATTTCAAATGCATTGGCTAAACTTGCCAGGTTCTTTCCTCTTATGGCTAAAATACGCATTAGTCAGTTTCCTGCAAACTTTCATGTAATTCATTAAATAAGCTTAATATTTCAGCAGGAGCCATAGCATCAAACTTGTTTTCATAGCATTGCATAAATACTTGTTCTGGCTGTAATTCTTCTAGCCTTGTTTCTTGCACAACATCGGCTAAACTCTTTTCATTCCCTGAATATGCCGTGCTTATTTTTAGTAGCCGAACAGGTAATTCAGCCACACACAGCTCTATTTGTTGCCTAAGACCAGGTTCCGGTTTTTCTAGTGCAATACGTAGTTCTAATAATGGCTGCTGCTTAATGGGTAAGCTTGAATCAAACTTATAAGCCTTAAGTTTTTCTACCGCTTCATCTAATTCACAATAGCCATTAGCATTTGGAATGCGTAAAATTTCCACACTTCGTGGCACATAAAGGTTACTTGTTGCTATTGTTTTATCTGCTTTAACTTCGACTAATAAAACTTGATGTTTATAATGTTGTTCATCAAATGATAAGGGAATGGGGGAACCACTGTATTGAATGGCTTCATTATCTCCAACGGTTTGTGCCAAATGCAGATGACCTAATGCGGTATAACTCACATCCGCTGAAAAAATATCAGCCGGTAAGGCATGTTGATTTCCTCCGAGAATTTTTCGTTCACTTAATTCAGATAAATGGCCGCCTACCATATAGCAATGCCCTGTTAACAGAAGAGCCTCATCATGTATGGCTTGTTGTTGTAAGCTTGCTAATAACTCCGCATATAAAGTTTTAACACCTGAAATTAGTGGGTCATCAGCTGAATTATCAGGTAAGTCAACATGCCGTAAAAAAGGCATCGCACCACACAAGGCCTTAATTTCCCCTTGTTGATTTTTTACAGGCACAATTAATCGCTGCCAGTCTATTTCACCCTGTTCATCACGCATTAGTCCACCTACTACCGATACACCTAAGGCATTTAAAATTGCCGCAGGTGCATTTAAGCGAGCCGCTGAATCATGATTGCCACCCACTAATATAATATCCAGCAAGGGACACAAATTGCGTGCTTTAACTAGAAAATCATATAACTGTGTTTGTGCTAATGCAGAAGGGTTTGCCGTATCAAAAATATCTCCGGCAACAATAAGTGCATCAATATTAAATTCTTGTAGTTGAGCTAAAAGCCAATCTAAAAACTGTTGATGCTCATAGTCTCTTGAAACACCGTGTAAATGGTGGCCTAAATGCAAATCTGCCGTATGAATAATTTTAAGCATCTATTATTTATCTGCAGTGTCAGAAAGCTGTTTATGTAAAGGCGATGAACTTAAGTAAGGCACTTTACCTGATGGCACTACTTTTGCTGCATTTTCAATATGTAACTCTTGGTCATCAAAGAAAATATGCGGATGAAAAGCTTGTAGAACTTTTGTTTTTTCAAGTCCACCTAAAAAGAATATTTCATCTACATAAACCCCCCAATGCCGCAAGGTTTTAATCACGCGCATTTCTGCAGGTGCGCTTCGAGCGGTGACGATTGAAATACGTACCGGTGATGACTCAACACTAAAAGGCAAACGTTCCTGTAATCTGGATATTTTTTTTAACAAGGCGGCATAAGGCCCTTCTTGCATCGGTTCATTTTGTTGCTTATCTTCAGTTTCACAAAACCTATCTAAACCTTCCGCTTTAAACACGATTTCACTACTTTCATCAAATAAAACAGCATCCCCATCAAAAGCAATTCTGACCTGGCCTTCGGGTATATTTTTAGGGTCTTTTGGTGGGTCTTTTAAAATAGCCGCTGCACAGGTTTTGCCATCAATGACTTTTTGTGCATCCTTAACCATAGTGGTTAAAAATAAATCTACATCAAAGCATCTAAATAATCAACAACCGACTCACCGCCCGTAAAAGCATGTCTGGATATTTTAAGCTGTTTATTTCTAATATTTTGTAAAACTCGAATACCTGTTTCAGGGCTGTTTCTTGACATAACCACCACTTCAACTAAAGGCGCTTCATCTTTTGGCTGGTATTTATTTAATTCAAGCAATGCTTTTACTAAAGGCATACCGGTTCCATCTTCGAGAGGCTCATCTTCTCTTTCCAGCATGTATTTTCGATATTCTACAATAGCGGTATCTTTATCCTCAGCATACTTTTCGCGAAACACTTGATCAGCTTCTTTTAAATCAAATAGAGCTGTTGCCGAAATACCGATTACTAAGGTGTTTGATAAATTAAATGACATTAATACCCTAAATTACTCTCAAGAGTTGTAATAGATTGCTTTATTTCATCCAGATAAGTCTTCCAACTTTCAATATCTTCACTATCAACTTGTGATGTATCCAACACATTGATTGTTTCGTTAAGTTTACTCACTTTAAGCATTGCTGACTTATGTTGCTTCTTTATTTCTATTGCTTTCTGTTCAGCTGATTGCTCAATAGATTCAATGGGCTTTGCAGAAGCTTTTATGACTTCTTTAATGGTGTTAGTTGTTAATGGTTTATCTTCTGCTTTCGCTTCACCGGCTGCCAAATCAAGAATGGCAAGACGCTCGCCTTTAGGTGCTTTAGCTAAAGCAATTAACTGCGGGGTATTTATTTCAGTCAAATCAGCTACATTTAAAGTAGGCGGTAAAGGTTCTTCATTCAAATTACCACTTTGATTTTTTTCAATATTATCTGAAAAAGAGTCTTCAGCCAAAGAAACTAAATTATCTGCCTCCGCAACCTGGTCAAAAGCAGTTGCTGCTGCTTCCTCCTCCTTTTTAATACCCGTTAATAGTAGTTCTTGTTGGACTTCACCAGCAACAGCCAATTCATTAAGTCTAGATTTTTTTAGATTTAAAGCACTTTCTCCCCAAGCATAATATGAGTCAAAACCTAGCGTTTTATACGCTTTAGTATCTCTCATTTTATGACAAGCAATAATAACCTTATCTTGCCCTAGCTTTAATTGGTCTAGCCCTTGTTTTGCCTGTTGTTCTAATTCTTTAGCTCTTTCTAATGTGGGTGTCTGATTAATAACTTCATTACTCATGTATAGCTTCTTGCCTCAGGAACGTGCATGAAACAACTTCCCAATTTCTAACTAGTCTTTTTGCTCTAGGTGGAATGATCTCATTCGTTTCATAGCCTGCTATGTGCCTCATGAGGTCATTCCACCTGAAACAAAAATCCTGCGTTATAATTTCGGGAAGCTATTCCATACACGTTCCTTATTCAATAAAAAAGAAGGTTAAGCTATCATATTGGTTAAATCTTTACTTATTATTTTTTGTAAAAAGCATTGTAGTATTAATCTCAGAATGGGAATTATATGAGGTTACTGCCCCCCCCTTTAGAATAAATCACTATATTTGTCTGGAGTAAATTAAAGAGTGCACTCGTCTATCTTGTACTCTTTTTTCTAAAAATACTTCGGGGGTATCTATAAGGTTTAACCTGGGGTCATTAACAGTAGATCGCACAAAATATTGTCTAACTGTTATTTTTAGCTGATCAAAAAAACGACCATCAAATTGTCGGATCACTTTTTTTGCAATACAGGTGGGAGAAATCCTTACAATTCCATACTGTTCTATAGGGTGGCAAAAAGGGTCTTGCCTTTCCAGTATCTCAATACAACAAACAGATATTCGAAGCTTTGTTAGCTCATCAGTATTCGCATTAAATTCTGACATTACAAAATCAGCCAATTCAAATCCTGTTGTCCCTATAGGAATATTTTTAAATAAAATATTCATACACTACACCGTATTTTCTGTATGGTTTTATTGAGTATAGTCATTTATTAAAAAATATCAATACTTTATACTTGAACTTTTCTACTGCGAACTCATAATTAAAAAGTAATAAATACAATCAGCTTGACGCTGAATAGAAATTAAAACTACCATGTAAGGCAACTGGCAACAAAGGTCAATCATGGGACAAGAAATTTCTTTTTCACAATTTGATAAAAGTGACTTTGATCATTTTTACCACAAACTTAATCAAGAAACTGTATTACTAAAAAAAATGTTTGAGCAAAAAGCCTGCTCAACGCGCGCACCTGTTGCCGGTTTCGAAATTGAATCGTGGTTGGTTAACAAAAATATGCAACCCAACCCCATTAATAAACATTTTCTATCTACCCTAAAAAATTCTTTAGCTTTTGAAGAACTGGCAAAATTTAATATTGAATTAAACAGCCCCCCAACACCACTCGCCGGCAATGTATTCAGCCGTATGCACAAGCAGCTACAATCTACTTGGGATAGTGCTTTTCAACACGCCCAAACACTTGATAGCCAATTAATTATGATAGGGACTTTACCTACCTTAAAGCAAAGTGAATTATCATTAGCCAACATGTCTGATTTAAACCGTTATCACGCATTAAATGAGCAAATTTTAAAATCTCGCGGCAAACCTATCAACCTGGATATTATTGGTAAAGAACACCTAAAACTAGCTCATCATGATGTAATGCTTGAGTCTGCAACTACTTCCTTGCAAATTCATATTCAGTTACCTTTTAGCATAGCCCATCACTTCTATAATGCATCCATTATTGCTTCTGCCCCCATGGTCGCACTTTGTGCAAACTCCCCCTTTCTCTTTGAAAAGGATTTATGGGCAGAGTCACGTATCCCTTTATTTGAACAGGCCATCGAAACAGGTGGATTTAATGGAGCAGCACAAGGTCCAATTAGGCGAGTAAGCTTTGGCTCTGGCTATGTACGACATTCAATAATGGAGTGTTTTACTGAAAATTTGGAACATTACCCAACACTACTACCTGCTAAGCTAAATTCAGATATTGCAGCATTTGAACACTTAAGACTTCATAATGGCACAATCTGGCGCTGGAACAGGCCGTTAATAGGCTTTGATGACGACGGTACACCACACATAAGAGTTGAACATCGAACACCTGCTGCAGGCCCTACTACTCTTGACTCTATCGCAAATTCCGCATTCTTTTATGGGCTTGCTAAAAACCTATCTGATGAAATAATGGAAAAAGGTCTCCCACTGCCCTTTTCTCAGGCTAAAGATAATTTTTACCAGGCATCAAGGTACGGCCTAGACAGCTCAATTATCTGGTTTGATGGTCAGAAACACCCACTACAAACTTTATTAAAATCAGAACTTATACCTCGCGCCATTCTCGGTCTAAGCTCACTCGGCATATCAAGTAGCGATACTGAAGATTTTTTATCCATTATTATGCAGCGTATTAATAATAAGCAAAATGGGTGTTATTGGCAGCGAGAATATATAGCAAGCAAAAAACTAGATGTTGATATGCCTCAGAATCTAAAATTAATGACTGAAACTTACCTAAAAAATCAACAATCAGGTATACCTGTTAGTGAATGGAGCATCCTTTAATGCAGCTTAAACAAGTCAATAACTTTCCTAAAGAATTATTAACTATTGATGTTCGGTCAATACATAGTCTTGTTTCAGAACCCACTTTGTTCCATTTGGAAGGAAAGCTAAAACAGCCCCTGTTTATTTCTGTACTATTACACGGCAATGAAACCACTGGATTTCTTGCTCTACAGAAATTGCTAGAAAAATATAGCAAGCAAGAATTACCTCGCTCCCTTTCTTTTTATCTAGGTAATACAGAAGCTGCTAGTCGTGGTTTAAGACATTTAGACCAACAAGCTGATTTCAACCGCATCTGGCCAGGTACAGAACTTCCTCCTACAGCAGATATTAAGCTGGTTAAAAAAATCGTTGATATTATGACCAAAAAACAGGTTTTTGCCAGTGTGGATGTACATAACAACACGGGCCTAAACCCTCATTATGCCTGTGTCACTCGCTTGGATAATCAATTTTTACAACTGGCAAATTTATTTTCACGCCTAGTGGTTTACTTTACCCACCCCAAAGGGGTTCAATGTGGAGCTTTCGCTGAAATATGTCCATCAGTCACCTTAGAATGTGGTAAGCCCGACCAAACACATGGTGTTGATCATGCTTTTGAATATTTAAATAGTTGTTTACATCTTTCAAAATTAACAGATCAAACGGTTCTAGCACAAGATATTGATGTTTATCATACTGTTGCACAAGTTAAAGTAAATAAAGGCATCGACTTTAGCTTTGACAATCCTGATGCACCTCTACTCCTAGACAAAGATTTAGAACGCATGAACTTTACAGAAATACCGGCAGGTACTCAGTTAGGTCGTGTTTTCGACCATTCAACAATGCCAGTGAGTGCCATAAATAACAATGGCAAACTAGTGACTGATAAATTCTTCACTCTGATTGATAATCGTTTACAATTAAATAAAAACACAATGCCTTCTATGCTGACCCTTGATGAGCGTGTTATTAAACAAGATTGTTTATGTTACTTAATGGAAAAGATAAATTTATGAATTTTTGGGAAACAAAAAAATTATCAGAAATGACAGCTAAGGAGTGGGAATCAGTCTGTGATGGATGTGGAAAATGCTGTCTAAACAAACTAGAAGATGAGGATACTGGAGAGTTATTTTTTACCAGTGTTGTCTGTGATTTAATAAACTTGGAAACTTGCCGCTGTACACGTTATTCTGAGCGTACAAGCCTTGTGCCAGAATGTATTGATTTAAAACAACATGACTTTAAAGAGTATAATTGGTTACCCACAACCTGTGCCTATCGCCTATTAGTTGATGGTAAAGAATTACCCTCTTGGCATCCTCTTGTATCGGGTAGCCAGCAAACAGTACAAGAAGCGGGTGTTTCTATCAGTAGCTACGCTATGAAAGAGTCTGAAATTGATGACCTTGAAGATCATATTATTGAATGGCTAGAATAAATAAGATTGTTTGGCGTACCGTGCATTGCAAAGGCAAAAACCAGGGCCATAGTCTTGATTGTATGAAGAACAGCCATCTTCTTACACACAACTAATCGTACTTAATATATTTAAACCTTGGATCATCTGGAGTGCCTTCTAAAGCCCCCGCTTCACTCCCAGGTTGCCACATAATGACTTGCTCTATTTTATGAGCCAATTCAAAATCCTTATCTGTAATACCTTTTGCCGCATGATTCATTAATTTTACTATCACAAAAGCATAAGAAACTGTCAGGTCAGGGTGATGAAAGGCTGATTCTGCAAGATGTCCCACCGTATTAACCACCATAAGAGTTGATTTCCAACCACTGGTTTTATATTTACGCCGAATCCAACCTTTTTCTAAGTACCAATGAGGTAGCTCATTAGCTAAGCGTTGCTCCACATCTTCTTCACTATATGTTTTATCATGCTTATTTTCTCTCCAATTCATCACTCTCACCATACATTAAATTAAAAAACTCAATCACATAAAGGGTAAATCAGCTGAACTTGATCAATATCACGGCCACTCCCAATTGGAGAGTATATCGCATAAGAAGATAACTCCATTGCTGTCTGCTTAGCTACAATTTTTTCTAATGCCGTTAATCGCACCCCTTATTCCACTAAAAAAACAATATAAGTTTTTCTTAATATTTCTGCCAGCGGCTCCTGTAAGAAATCCAGCCCTATATCTACTGCGGAGCAATAAAGCATAGCATTTAATTCTCCTATAGAAAGGAAATATTTGCTGCCCCATAACATGCCATCTTCAACAGAATTTTTTAATCTCTGCTGTAAAGCAAGCCCATTTGTTTTTGAATACTGACCTGTTGAAAATCAACTTCACGACTAACCTGGTCTACATCAGTTGCTGCAGATGTCAATAATGTAGCGCTGCTTTGATAAACAGCAGGTCTGGAATAGTTAATACTTATCCCGACAATGATAGCAACTAAAAAAGTAAGTATAAAAACTTTAACCCTTGGATTTTCCTTATTTTTAAAGGCAGAGTCTTTCACGGCAAATGTTTTGTCGTGGTGAGAGAGGTGCTCTATTTGTACTTGCTGCTTCATTCTTCCCCCCTCCTAGAGTTCAGTATATTCTATACTATAATCCTCTTTAAGAATGCCTACAAAATTAACCCCTCCACTACTTTTAGGAAGTGGAAGCTTAAGGTGTTATTCCAAAAACCATAAGCTTAACCAAGGTACATAAGTAATAATAAGTACAGCCAACATTAATATAAACATAAATGGCAAGGTCGCTCGGTAAAGTTCTGTTATCGACTTATTAAAACGGTAGCTGGCTATAAACAGGTTCATCCCTACAGGTGGTGTAAAATAACCAATTTGCATATTAGCAAGAAAGATAACACCTAAATGAATGGGGTGAACACCATAGTTTATGGCTATAGGTACAATTAAGGGCACAATAATAACCAGTGCTGAAAAAATATCTAATATTGCACCTAAAATAAGTAAAAATATATTAAGGAGTATAAGGAAAGTTATCTTGCTATCAACATTACCTTTAATCCACTCAAATAAATGCATAGGAATTTCTGCATCAACAATAAAATTGGTAAATGCTAAAGAAACACCTAATATCAGCAAAATACCACCCACCATTTTCATTGAGTTTATTACGACTTTTTCCAGTGCTTTCAGTTTAATTTCTTTATAAATAAAGACTTCAACAATAGTAATATAAAGAACTGTTGCCGCAGCCACTTCTGAAATTGCCAAAAAACCACCAAATATTCCAATACCAATAAAAACAGGTAATGGTAACTCCCATGCTGCTTCCTTTACTGAGGCTATGGCTTCTGTTGTAGAAAAGGGTGTTTTTTCTAGTTTGAGGTGTCTGGATTTCCAAGCTGCCCACATAGCTAACATCACTATCATTAAGATAGCTGGGAATAAACCTGCCATAAACAATTCAGGCAAAGAAAACTTCTGCCCTAGGTTCATTTGCTGAACAATGATTCCATATAAAATCAATGGAATAGAAGGAGGAAGTAATAAACCTAAGCTACCACTGGTAGTGACTAAGCCTAGGCTAAACCTTTCTTGATAACCATCTTTAATTAATGCAGGTAATAATAATGCACCTAAAGCAACAATAGTAATACCTGATGCTCCTGTAAAAGCAGTAAAAACTGCACAAATCACTAATGAAACAATAGCTAGACCTGTTGGCATCCAGCCAAAAAACGCATGCGTCAACCTTAATAATCTTTCAGAGGTTTTACTTTCCGATAAAATATATCCTACAAAAGCGAATAGAGGAAAAGCCAATAGCATAGGGGTTTCAGCCAATCTGTATAGTTCAGCGGCAATAAGGGTGAAATCAACTTCAGAGGTATAAAACCCTAACATAGTTGCCGCTAAAATCATGGCAAATAAAGGGACACCCATAAGCCCCATAAGTATAATTAAAAAAGCCAGCAGTATTATCATCGCTTTTGCGTCTCAAGTTGACTCATCATCAATGCTGATATTGAATAGCGTATTGCAATAATACATAATGAAAATGGAATAATAGCCTCACAAAGCCAATGAGGAATAATGCCAAAAGCTATTCCGCCATATTGATATTCATCAATAACAAACAACAGGCTATACCAAGCAATAACATAGCAAATTACAGCCGTTATAATTCTATTCAAACGCATAACTATATATCGAGCCTTACTTGGCAATTTATTAACGATTACATCAATCGCAATATGTTCACCTTTTCGACTTGCAACCATCGCACCTAAAAGAGCTAGCCATAATACGGTAATACGTAACAGCGATTCAGCCCAGATTAAGCCTGTACCAAAAAAATTACGCATCACAATTTGTACGACGGCAATAATAACCATCGTTATTAACAAACCGACTAAAAGACCTGTTTCTGTTTTTAGTAGCAGCGAGTGAATCTTTTTTAATCCTTCTAAAATCATTGCTTTTGTGTTCTGTAATCTGCAAGTAATTTATTCATTTCAGTGACTTTATCGGCTGATAAATTCCCATCTTTTTCAAGTCTTTTATTGGCCATAACAATTATTTCTCTTAGTTCATTTGCGGCGGCTTCAGATGGTTTTATAAATTGAATTCCTTGCTTAACCATCGCTTCTTTTGCCAGTAGATTATCCTGCCTGTTTTTCTGGTCAAGCTCTTTAATAATAGTACCCATCACCGATTTAACGATGACTTGGTCTGGCTGAGATATTTTATTAAATATTTTTTGGTCCACCATTAAAAAACCAAAAATGTAAGATAAAGGAATATCTGTTACATATTTTATTTTTGTATGCCATTGCAATGCAATAGCAGCCACCGGTGAGCCAGCTACAATATCAATCATATTAGTCTGCAACCCCATTAACACATCACGTAATGGCAATGGTATAGGAGATATTGAAAATGCTTGCATGGCTACTAACGCTAATTTATTATTGGCTCTTTTGAAAAATGAGTGGGTAAATTATAATCTACTGAACCTATAAGCTACCCTCACCATTTTTTTATGATAACAGAATTATTTCAACAAGCTCTCCATATTAATGCCCCATGGTTCATCAAATCGGTTGATT
>JAJRUF010000155.1 GCA_024277935.1 Gammaproteobacteria bacterium | reverse complement strand
GCGGATGGTTTTAGTTGGAGAGATGTATTGACAGAGTTTAATGCCAAAGCATCATTTTCCGTTATGTAATAGGCCATCGCGAGATTGTGGTGACCTTTTTGATAGTCAGGTTCAATCTGTATTGTTGCTTTAAAATGATCGATCGCTTCCGAGTAGTTTCCGCTTTGCGCGAGCACAACGCCCAGATCATCGTGCGCTTCCGCATTATTTGGATTAATGGATAAGGCCTGGATAAAGTCCTTTTTTGCATTGATGTTGTCGCCCAGCCAAAGGTAACGGACACCACGTTTTGTAAATGCTAAAGAATTATCGGGGTTGTTCTTAATGAAGTGGCTCAAATCTTTTATACCGTCGCTAATAAATCCCTGTCGCCCAAGTGCGAGTCCGCGACCGAAGTATGCACTATCCAGTGACTTATCAAGTTCGATGGCCGTAGTATAGTCTTCGACTGCACTGTCGAATTCATGTATCAAAAAATAAATATCACCACGTTTGACATAGAGATGGGTAGTATCAGGTGACTTAGATATTTGCGTAGATAACACGTCTATTTGTGCTTCTGCCTTTTCAAGTGAATCTACTTCGGCAGATGAAGGGTTGGCAAATAGTATTATGAGAAGGCTTAAGTTATATACGTGCAATGGGTGTTTTTTTATGTTCATTGGACAATTGAGTACCGTGTGGTTGTACTTTGTTGAACGATTACAGTCAGGGTCTGTAGTAAGTACGTTTTTTTTGTCGTTTTATTCCCTTTACTGAGGATGATTTTTAAATTAATAGTTTAAAGGGATGAATCTTGAGAGCTTTTTAAATTCTGTCTGAAGAGTCTTCCCATATTAATGGGTGAGTCTCCTTAAGAATATTCCTTACAACTGTTTAATTGCGTAAAAAACTAATAACAGTTAAATAAGAAGATATTCAGACGGTTGTTTTAATTTTACAGAGCACCACAATTTGGGTGTATCGGCTGATACCTAAGAATTTCGTAATATAGCTCAGTAGTGGTCATTTGAATTGCTGAAATGTAGCATAGAAAGACCTGACCCCGTGTTCCTCGCCTCGTAATTGTAGGTGTATAAAAACTAGTACTAAAGTACTAATGCTTCAGTATTATATATTTAAATTAGTTTCAAACATATAATTGTGTATCTTAATTAGCAATATTTAGTTGTTTCTTAGTTTTTAAAAGAGAACTTGCCATTGCTCGATAAAGAAGTTTATTTAACTATAATTGGGAGATGCGACGATGAAAATTAAGAAACAAATTTTATTTATTAGTACTAACGTGCTCTTAATCAGTTTAGGTATGGTTGCTATTGCTGATGCAGCGCTAGTTGGTCGGTTACCAATGACGCTCGGAGGCAGTGATTTCCAGGCCTATTATGATACTGATGCCAATATTACCTGGTTAGCCGATGCGAATGCGCCGGGTGTGATGACCCATTACGATGCTGGTGAATGGGCAAGAAATCTGAGTATTTCTGGTGTCACAGGCTGGCGTTTGCCGTCAGTTGGCTTGTTGCCTGACCCTACTTGTTCAGTTCAGAGTTCTGATGGTTATTCTGCAGGTGTTAATTGTACTGGGGGTGACTTGGGTAACTTGTTTTATAATGTGCTAGGTGGCGTTGCTGATACTTCGATATCAACAACACACAACGCTAACTATGACCTGTTTAGCAATATTGAGTCTGATAGAGGTTACTGGTTAGATTTTGGTGGTATTAATGGCGTATCAGCGTATCAGTTTGTTTTTGATGGTGGCGGATTAGGTACTATTAATGACGATTTCAAAAATTACGTGTGGGCTGTTAAAGAGGGGGATGTTAGCCCTGTGCCTGTGCCTGCTTCGGTTTGGTTATTTAGTAGCGGCTTAATAGGTCTGATAGGTGCTGCAAAACGTAAAGGTATATATTTAAAGGCTCTAGGTTGAGGTGATACCTCGTTCCCATGCTCCCGCGTGGGAACGCATAGCTTAAAAAAATACACTGTGCCTGCGAATAAATTTTAATCTTTTTATGGGAGTGTTTTTTTCGTTATAATTAAGCGTTTATCTAATGCCCTGCATGCATTCCCCCGCGGAGCATGGGAACGAGAAATTTGAGATAGCTAAAAAATAAAAAAGCTCCAGTATTTAAGGGAGCTTTTTTATTAATGTCTAATTTTGCTGGAATGCTAATTAGTTTTTGACTGCTGCATATTACGCACTGGTCACATCAACAGCCTGCAGTCCTTTGTCGCCTTCAGTAACTGAAAATATAACCGCCTGACCCTCACCCAAAGAGCGATGACCTTTACCCTGAATTGAGCGGAAGTGGACAAAAACATCTTCACCGCTTTCGCGTGTGATAAAACCAAAACCTTTGGCTGCGTTAAACCACTTAACCGTGCCGCGTTCCTGGTCACCACTGATTTCTGCATTAGAAAGACTATTGGAATTTCCTGATTTCGATGAGTTAGTCATGGCGAATAATGTGCAGGCAACAAAGATGCTGATAAAAGAGATTAACCAGAGTTTTGTATTTTCAGGTGACATTAATAGAGAAACACTCTCACTGAGACTACCAGCAGTATGTGCCTGAATGCTGATAACTGAGGCAATAACGGAAACGATTAGACTTATTATTAGTATTTTAAAAAATGACATTTATGGTGCTCCAAATAAAAACAATTTAGGGATAAAAATTAATAATCGTCATTAGTGATTATTAATTGAAAAGATAAATATTTAAAAGCCAGTGAGTGGTCAGTTGGAATGTTTTCCTGCTACTTTCATCCTGAAAAACCTGACGATGATACCCGGTTGGCGCTCACCAAACGAAATATGAACGTGGCGAGGATATTATTATAACTGAGCTATTTGGTTGGGAGTAGAGGCCGTAGCGACTTTTTGGTATTTATTTTGTAATGTCGATTCAAAAATAAGATTGAATCTTATTTCAGTTATCGGGGTGTGCTATTTCGTGTGGTATTGAGTGGTGAGCTGTTATTCGTTTTATGATTGAGATGTTTGCTGGGAAATTCTCGCCATAATCGCTTCCAGTGATTCATCACTGGGTAATTGTAGATGAAAGCCGTTCTCTTTCAGATTAGCGAGTACGGTTTTCGTATTTTCTTTTGCCAATTTCAACGCAGGTGTAATTTCCAGCTCCATAGAAAATGAAATATTACCGAGTGAATTGTAAATATTTTTAGGGACTTTCTCGAAATTGTCTTCTTCTGCAAGATAAATATACATGTCGGGTTTGTTGCTGCAACGATAGATAAAGCTTTTCATAATAAGTTTAATTTTCGTAATAGATCACAATGTCGCTAAAACGGTTGCGGCAGCATCAATTGTATTTTGTAAATCAGTTTCTGTATGTGCAGCTGAAACAAAACCTGCTTCATAGGCTGATGGTGCCAGATATACGCCCTGTTTTAACATGCCATGAAAGAATTTCTGGAATTGATCGATATTACATTGTGTGGCTTGTTCAAAACTGCTGACCTGTTTGTTGCTGAAGAATAAACCAAACATACCGCCTACACGGTTACAGGTCATATCGATGCCCGCTGTTTTTGCTGCATCAAGAATACCG
>JAJRUF010000154.1 GCA_024277935.1 Gammaproteobacteria bacterium | reverse complement strand
TTAGCGCATATTAATAATCGCTTACCACTCTGTAAGCCACTACAAATATACCAAGCATACAAAATTATTTTTGCTGATCAGCTGGTAATAATTAATCCGTTGATGGATTGGCCTAGCTGGGTCGTTGATATACCACAGAAAAGCGCAATTATTCACACAGGTATGCCGATTTGCAGTATCATTGCTGACGGAAAAAATGAACAGCAGGCTGAAGGCTTGTTGCTTTCAAGACAACAACAATTAATGAATCTTTTAAGATAGGTAACTATAAAATGCAATACACAGCGAGTGTCAATAAATTAACTCAGCCCTTAGTAGAAGAATTAATCAATAATTCTGATAAATTAAGGTTAGGTGTACAAAAATTGCAAAATGGTTGCACTATTATTGATGCAGGTATTGATGTGCCTGGTGGTTTAGAAGCGGGGCGAATTATTACTGAAATTTGTATGGGGGGGATGGGTACTGCTTCTATCTCACAAAGTGCATATACGGAAAACTGGCCATTAACCATTAATGTACATGCTACAAATCCAGTATTAGCTTGTTTGGGTAGCCAGTATGCTGGTTGGAGTTTGTCACATGAAAAATATTATGCTTTAGGTTCAGGGCCAGCTAGAGCAATGGCGACTAAACAAAAAGACGGTGAGACAGTTCCCGTTGAAGAGTTATACAAAGAATTAGAATACCAGGACAGTGCTGATACAACTGCATTGGTTATTGAAAATGATAAAATTCCACCTGTTGAAATTATTGAAAAAATTGCTTTAGCTTGTGGCGTGCCTGCGGACAAACTGACTATTATTGTGACTCCAACAAGTAGTTTGGCGGGGGGGGTTCAGGTCGTTGGTAGAGTTTTAGAAGTCGCTATGCATAAGGCCCATGAGTTACATTTCCCCTTAGAGAATATTATTGATGGTACGGGTAGTGCACCTATTTGTCCTCCTCATCCTGATTTTGTAAAAGCGATGGGAAGGACTAATGATGCTATTTTATTTGCAGGACAGGTACACTTGTTTGTAAAAGGCAGTGATGAAGACGCTGAAAAATTAGCTAAAGCCTTACCTAGTTCAACTTCAAAGGATTACGGAAAGCCTTTTGCTGAAATTTTTAAAGCCTGTAACTATGATTTTTTCAAAATTGACGGCATGTTATTTAGCCCTGCAAGTGTGATTGTAACAGCTGTTGAATCAGGTAATAGCTATAGAGCGGGTAAATTAGATAATGCCTTACTAGACCAATCATTTGGTTTGTAGAATTTAAGGGAAGATAGTTCTCACAGAGGCATGGAGACACATAGAAAAGAGATCTAAAGCTCTTCTTTGTGTCCCTAATGCTTTGTGTGATTTATTTCTGTTTTTAATAATTTATTGAGGTTAGTTTTGGCTTGTATAGCAATCTTTACTGATGATCCCGGCTGGCATGGTAAACAGCTACGCCAAGCTTTTGCAAATAGAGGATATACTAGCAAATATGTTTCTCTTACTGAATGTGAATTCTCACTTGACCCTTTAAAACTCTCTGTTTTAATCCCTGGTTTTGAATCTACCTTACCCGACGCTGTATTTGTTCGGGGAGTTCCGGGCGGTTCATTGCAGGAAGTGGTTTTTTATTTAGATATTTTACATACCTTAAAAGTTATGGGGGTTCCTGTTTACAATGATGGCTATGCGATAGAAAAAAGTGTAGATAAAGCGAGAACCAGTGCCTTATTGAATTATGCAAAGATCAATACCCCAATAACCTGGGTGCTTAAAGATCGGTCAAAAGCCTTAGCAATAGCAGAATCAGAGTTGAAAGCAGGTTACCAGTTAATTAGCAAACCCCTGTTTGGATCGCAAGGCGAAGGCGTTCGTCGGATAGAAAAAATGACCGATTTATTCTGGTTAACCAGTAGTAATGGAGTTTATTATTTACAACGCTTTATTGATTGTGAAGGGGCAGGCTATTCAGATATTCGCGTGTTTGTGGTTGCCGGTAAAGCGATAGCGGCCATGAAACGCTGTGGAAAATCATGGTTAAATAATGTAGCGCGTGGAGCATCTTGTAACAAGATAGTGCTGGACTCTGATTTATCTGAAATTGCAGTAAGAGCAACGCAGGCATTAGCAATGGATTATGCAGGTGTTGATGTTATAAAAGATGCACAAGGTTGTTATAGTGTTATCGAAGTAAATAGTATTCCTGCATGGAAAGGCTTAGAGAGTGTTTGTGAACTAAAGGTAGCTGAAATCTTGGTCAATGATCTATTTGATCGATATTTGCAGTGTGACAGAGTTGATAAAGAGCGAGTAGCCTCATGATTAATCCTGAGCAACTGAGTGAGCTCTATAAACAAGCTTGTATTTGTGATGTACAGGCATTTAAACCTGGGAACGTCAGTATCTATAATGCAGGGCATGATATGACGGTAGACGATTTTATACTGAGTTCTGAGGTTAGTGCCAGTGAAATTACTAACCCTGCCTACTCTCTTGGAGAGAAAATTTATTATGCTGTTAAAGCAACAAGGAATGCAGTTGGCTGTAATACCAACCTTGGAATTATTTTATTGTGTGCACCGTTATGTCAGGCAATCTACCAACAGGAGGCAGGACAGACATTAAGAGAATCTTTAGCTATTGTGTTAGAAAATACTTCTATTGATGATGCTGATTGGGCTTTTAAGGCCATCATACATGCAGCCCCGGGTGGTCTGGGTGAATCGAGTGAACAAGATGTAAATGAACATGCGGCTGTATCTTTAGTTCAAGCGATGGAAATTGCAAGTGATAAAGATAGAATTGCGAAACAGTACACAACTAATTATAAAGATATTTTTGAATTTGCAGTTTTAAGGTATAATACAGCCTTCGTTAAATTTGATAATCGGGACTGGGCTGCAAGTGCTGTATTTACAGGCTTATTAAGCACATTTTCAGATAGTCATATTGAACGCAAATATGGCGATAAGTACTCAGAATGGGTGCGTAAGCAGATTATTACCGTCGACGATGCTTTGTTAAATACAGATAATCCTGAACAGTTAATACCTATGTTACATAATGTAGATAGGCTGTTTAAGGATAAGCGTATAAACCCTGGCACTACGGCCGACCTGACGGTGGCGACAGTATTGGTAATTTTAATGGAAGCATTGGCTGTTAGGTGTACTAGCTAATGCAGTAATGGAATGGTAAAATATTTGCGACATTTTTATGTCTTTTTAACACTTTTATTTTTAATAGGATCAAGCTCAAATGGCTAAAATTAACAACTTACGCGTAGGCGAATCTTTAAACGGTGACGGAAACGAAGTTGCTCACATCGACTTAATGATGGGACCTCGTGGTTCAGCTGCAGAGTCTGCTTTCGCAAACTGCTTAACAAACAACAAAGACGGTTTTTCTAGCCTTCTAGCGGTTGTTGCTCCTAACCTTATGGTTAAGCCGGCAACTGTTATGTTCAATAAAGTAACAATCAAAGGTTCTAAGCAAGCTGTTCAAATGTTTGGACCAGCTCAACGTGGTGTTGCAATGGCTGTTGCTGACTGTGTTGAAGATGGAACTATTCCAGCTGACGAAGCGGATGATTTATTCATCTCTGTTGGTGTATTTATTCACTGGTTGGCAGAAGACGATGCAGCTATTGAGAAAAACAACTATGATGCTGTTAAAGCATCTATCAAAAATGCTGTAGCTGGAACACCAACAGCAGCTGAAGTTGTTGCTGCTAAAGGTTCTGCTGAACATCCTTTCGCTGCAAACAAAGTATAATTTACTTTGTTTAAAAAGCATTTAGGCTTAAGTTTTTAAGCCTAGGTGCTTTTGATAGCGACAGAAAAGGCTATAAAGCTTATATTCAATACTTTTTAAGTTGAGGATATAAGCTTTTTTATTGCCTGTGAATTAATCTTTCCAGAATGTAATGCGCTTGCAACAAGCGCGTGATTGATACCCATTTTTTTAAGCTTAAGCAAGTCATCAATACCTCTAACACCTCCTGCTGCAATAAAGTTCTTATCAGTAAATTTGTGCTGAAATTCTCTTATTTTTTCAAAATCCGGCCCTTGATTTGCACCTACTTTATCTAATGTCATAATAATAATATCTTTAGGCCAAAGACTTGAGTTTTTAAGTAATTCAACAGGGCCTAGGTAGCCTTGTTGCGGAAAAAAATCCAATGATAGAATGTAGTCAGTGAAATAATTGGTAGCATTGCTTTCTGGAACTGGTTTTTGGCTTTCTGATCCAATAATTGGTCTATACTTAATGCCAGTAATTACTGATAATTCACTAAGGTTTTTTCCGCTATCCACCCAAAACTTAATATAAGAGTATTTATGGGTAGTTGTTTTGATTAATGCCTCATTTGAACCTTCCTCAGTAATTGCATTTAAATCAGCAATATAGATGTTTTTAAAAGGATAAATAGACAAATACCCCTCAATAATATCTTCGATAGAACTTGAATTGGATAAATTAGAATGTATTACTTGGTAGCTATTTCTTTGACCTTGCTGAGCCATAACAACCTGCCCATTTTTTAAGTCAATTACAGGGATGATATTCATTTATATTATTATTTGTAAAAAATAAAAAATTTTCTATACTTTATGGGATAGATGTTAGGTTTGGTTATATTTTTAAGGTTTGTAATGAAAAATACCTGTAAAAAATTATTTTTTTATATATTTGTTTTGGTAAATCCCACCGCTTATGCAGAGCAAGGTATAAATGATAAACATATTCGGCAAATTGTAAATGAATTACTGCAAGAAAAGGACTCTAAAATTCAATTATTAGAAGCAAGGATATTACAATTAGAACAACGCTTGCAGACTAAAAAAATTGATGGCAATCAAAATAGTTTAGCAAAGGCTGCTAATACAGTTGATAACGAAGAAATTGTTGAAAGTAGTTGGAGGGATAAAATAGTTGAAGTAGTTGGAGGGATAAAATAGTTGAAATTGAAAAGCAAGTTGAAGATTTAAAATCAAATTCAGAAGATAACGGATTGCAGTTAACAGGTTTTTTTTGATTTTAATGCTAGAACCAAAAATAGCAATAATAATACCTTTAACTTAGGGGCTGTTGAAGTTGACTTAGAGTATGATTATGGCGAATATTTTGCTGCCAGTTCTGCCTTGGTGTGGGATGGTGGTACTGCTAATATTGGGGTTGCCCTTGTTGATTTTCATATGTTTGATCATTCTATACCTGCCAGAGGCCGTATTTTTTCAGGGCAGGGTTTTCATATTCAAGCAGGGCGCTTTGATTTGCCTTTTTCTATAGATTATCAATATTTTGCTGCTCCTGACAGAGTAACTATTTCAGCTCCTATGACAACGCAAAGAATCCAAAAGGGTGGATACAATGGGGATGGTGTTCGTCTTTATGGTGCCTGGGATATTATTAATTATTCTCTATTTTGGACTAATTCAGTCTACGAGTCATCAGGAACTTCTTTTGGGGGACGGTTAGGTCTTTCTTTAGGTCAAAATAGTTTCCTCATGCATCACTCAAATAGTATGACTAGCTTGGAATTAGGGTTATCACAACTAACAGACCTTGATGGGAATAATAATGCCAAGCGTAGTGTTTACGCGGCTGATTTTGATTTTAGTTGTGACTTTGTCACTTTGCAAGGTGAACTTGCATGGCTAAATTCCCATGAAATACTGTTTGATGCCAATCAAGTTAATCTGGGTCGCCCGAATGAGTTTGCCTACCATACAACTTTAATAACAGATTTAGAAGGTTTACTGCATTATCCCGTTAAAACTTATATTAGATACGGTCAATGGAACCCAAGTTATGCTGTAATAATAGACGCAGGAAATAACTATGCGACTGAAAACCTCACACGGTTAACATTTGGCCTTAATTATAGTATGAATGATTATCTGCAAATGAAAATAGAATATTCTGATTCTTTGGGTTCGCAAACACAAGAGCCTAGTTTTGAAAAACAATTGGCTACAGCTCAACTGGTCGTTGCTTATTAAGGTTTTTTATGAAGATATACACTATAAAACGCTGCCTTTGTATGCTTATTAGTCTTTATTCAGCTAATATCATGGCTGAAATTAATCCGCATAATATAGTAGAAAATAAAACAGCTACTTGTACTAATTGTCACCGTGGCTTACCTGAAATTCAACCAGGATTGAATACAAAGAATAATCACGTAGAGCTTTCAAAATTTAAACAGGGTGGCATTAAAATGTGTACAGATTGCCATAATGAAAAAGAAGGACATGTAGTTGGTGTCAGGCTCGATTTTTCAGTCCCTGCTGATTTACCTTTAAGCGAGAATAAAACAATTTCCTGTTTAACTTGTCACTATACACATGGCGAATTAAAGAGTGACCGGCCTCAATCTAGCTATAGTTTAATAGATAGATTATTAGACTCTGAAAGACTGCATAAAAGTTTTTTAATTCGTCGTAACAATAGTCATGGGGAGTTATGTTTGACTTGTCATAATACTGAACAGAGTGAAAAAAATGATTGATAAAAGACAACTAAAAAAACGTAAAATCATCCTGATTAATAAGGCTTTTCAAGGACGGTTTATTCTTTCCGTACTGGCAACCATCATTTTGTTTGGGCTATGTTCAGCCGGCATAATTTATGGGTTAATGGATAGTGATTTACATATGCAATCACAAACTGCGCATGTGAATATTGCCAACACCTGGGAAAGGCTTGGCTTCTCCATACTTTTAGGTAATATTGTTGCCGCTGTTATTGCGGGGCTAATGGCTGTGATAGTGGTGTTGTACATTTCACATAAAATAGCAGGGCCACTGTATCGGTTTGAAACTTTATGTAAGGAAGTAGGGGAGGGTAATTTAGATACCATAACCTATTTAAGAGCCAATGACCAGTTACAAGAGTTAGCTCAATCTTTTTCACTAATGGTCGATAAGTTACGTAAGAAACGTGAGCATACGAATGAGACTGTTGATACGATTAATAACAAATTAGACAGTTTAAATACGAATATTCAACATTCCACTGAACAGCTAGAAGAAATAAAAAAATTATTACTACAAATTAAGGAAGGTTAACTTTATGTTAAAGAATGTTTCGATTAAAACGACTTTATTAGCTATTTCTGCATTAATTATGATTGCTAGTCTATTTTTTATTGCTAAGTTATGGGTTGGTTTTAAGCAGATAGAATCAACAATTAGTGAGCAAACAATATCCCAGAAAGCTGATATAAATATACAGGAGGCTCGTTTCCATATAGTACAAATACAACAATTTTTGACTGATGTTGGAGCAACAAGAAACAAAGGAGGGTTTAACGAGGCCAAAACTAATATGCAAGAGGCTTTGAATAATTTAACGGTTGTTCAAGATAGTTACCCTGAGTTCTCTACTCAAATTGCTGTAATAAAAGCCGATATGGTCGGGATGCATAAATCGGGTGTTACCATGGCTTGGGAGTACATTAATGGGGGTACAGAAGCTGGGAATCGTATTATGACTGCGCCGGGTGACGGCTTTGATGCAACTGCAGAACAACTAACTAAACATTTAGAGGCGTTATCAACTCAACTACAGGCGCGACTGGATTTGTCTGGCAAAAATTTGCGTGAAACAATTTCACAATCAAAAGTAATGGATATAAGCCTGGCTCTATTTTTGATGGTGGTTGTGATTGTAGGTTTGTATCTGATCTATAGGAAAGTAGAACCTCCTTTAGCTGCTCTTAAGAAATCTTTAATGAATATAAATTCTGGTGGAGGTGATTTAACGCAAAGAATTGCTTTTGAAGGTAATGATGAAATTGGAGAAATAATTACCCAATTCAATGATTTTCTGTCTTTAATTCAAGCACTAATTAATGATATTTCAATGGAGGCCAAAAATGTAGTGTCTAGTTCCCATCGTCTGAGCAATATGGCACAACAGGCTAAAGATTCTATGCTTAAGCAACAATTAGGTACTGATCAAGTGGCGACCACGGTTACTGAGTTGTCATCCACCGTTCAAGAAGTGACGGAGAATACCAAAAATGCTTCTGATAAAGCCGCACAAAGTAATACTGAGACGGTAAATGGAAAAACAGTTGTAGAGCATGCTGTGCAATCAATCCATACTCTGTCTAGTGGTATAGATAAAGCCAGTAGTGCAATCAGTAAGGTAGAAAATGATTGTGAAAATGTGAGTTCAGTACTTGATGTTATTCAAAGTATTGCAGATCAAACCAATCTATTAGCTTTAAATGCGGCTATTGAGGCTGCGCGTGCAGGTGAGCAAGGGCGTGGTTTTGCTGTAGTTGCTGATGAGGTGAGAACTTTAGCGAGCCGAACACAGGATTCAACTCAAGAAATTCAAACAATGATTGAGCATTTACAAAAAGGTTCCCGTGATGCTGTAAAAGCAATGGGAGAAAGTGAAGCTCAATCTAAACAAACGGTTGCAGAGATAGAGCAGGCGGGTATGGTTTTAGATAAGGTTTCAGGTTTTGCCGAGAATATTACGGATTTGAATGAACAAATTTCATTAGCTGTAAATGAACAACAAGTTGTGGTTGAACATATCAATAACAATGTGATTACTATTAATGATATTACTAAATCTGCAACTGAAGAGGCAGATAAAACAGCTCAGGAAGCTTCAGAACTTGAATCTATTTCATTGACTTTGCAGTCAGTTATTTCTCAATTCAAAGTTTAACTAAGTGTTGTTGTTCTTAGGGAGATGGAAATAAATAATCGTGTAGCTTTTTAAAAGCTGATAAGCCAGATTCAATGATTTTTCTAGGTATTTTTTACAACCCATTTAACACGAAACCTTGTAGTACACTACCATTGATCTTGTAGTAGGGTACGCATTGCGTACCTTTAGTTCAGTCTACACAATGGTTGTCATGTGGTGAATAAATAGCCTAAATTAATGAATGAGAATAAAAAACAGCTACTGATTTTTGAATATATTACAGGCGGTGGTTATGTTAAAGAGGCATTACCCAAGTCATTAGCAAAAGAAGGGTTATTAATGTTGCAAGCGTTAGTACAGCAACTTGCTTCTGAACATACTCTGCAAATAATGGTACTGCTAGATTCGAGAATTAAAGCGACTAAACTCCCTGAAAATATCAATATTATTTTTGTATCTAAAAAACAAAATATCTATCAGATATTAGCAAGTTTATTAGATAAAGTTCATTTTGTGTGGCCAATAGTGCCTGAAATGCAAGGTGAGTTAAAGCTAATTACTCAAATAATTGAACAGGCTAACACCAAGTTATTAAATTCATCAGCAGATGCGATTAGCATTTGTAGTGATAAGTTACAAACTATTAATTGTTTGAAAAAAAATGATATTGCTGTTGTTACAAGTTTGCAATTTGACCAGTTTAAACAACAATTTCCTGCTCCTTGGGTTGTTAAACTGAAAGATGGTGTGGGCTGTCTGAATAACTACTTCATTCAAAACCAGCATAATTTAATTAAACTTAATGAAAAAATTAATAATAAAGCTGATTTCCTGATTCAGCCTTATATTAATGGTGAAGCATTAAGTTTATCCTGTTTATTTAAAAATGGAAAAGCCTGGTTATTATGTTGCAATAAACAGCAAGTGATTATCCATAATGGTCAGTTTGAATTAAAAGCCTGCACTGTTAATAGTAACACTAAAAATAATATAATTTATCAAGATTTAATTAACCGAATAGCGATGGCTATTCCAGGGTTATTTGCTTATGTTGGTATTGATATTATGCTTGCTGAAAATGGTGAGCCATTAGTTTTAGAAATTAACCCACGACTAACGACTTCTTTTGTGGGAATTAGTCAGGCTATTGGCTTTAATGTTGCGATTACTAGCATTGAAATGTTACAAACTGACCCCATTATAAAAAAAACCAAGAACAACCAAGTCACTATATCGATTGTTTAATGCTTTATAAGTGTGTAGGGCGGGCTTCAGACCACTTTAGGTACAAAATTTATATATTCCTGGTTACCATAGAATGAACAGCTGTTAATTAAAATGTAGGATGAGCTGAGGAACGAAGCGCATCATTTGGTGGTTGATGCGCTTCGTTCCTCAGCACATCCTATTAAATTTTAAATTACAAGGAAACTTAATGCCACAATGCACTGTAGGCTGGGATATTGGTGGCGCACACCTTAAAGCCGCTGTTGTTAATTCTAATGGTTTAATTAGCCACGTATTTCAAAGCCCTTGTCCATTATGGCAAGGGGTAGCGTTTTTAAATAAGGCAGTTGTTGAAATACTTAATAAGATACCAGAACAAAAATATCAGCATGTATTGACCATGACGGGTGAGCTGGTTGATCTGTTTGATGGAAGGGGTCAAGGCGTTGCTGAAATTATTACTGCAATGCAAGCAAACTTAACAGGCTGTGAACTTGTTGTTTATGCGGGTTTAGAGGGGTTTTTATCAGTTGATCAAATAAAGCAACATCATTATTGTTCTATTGCCTCTGTAAATTGGCTGGCAAGCGCATCATTAGCAGCAAAAAAAATACACTCAGGACTTTTTATTGATATTGGCAGTACAACAACTGATATTTTGCTATTAGCTGATACAAAGGTACAAACGATAGGCTTGACGGATTATGATCGCTTAGTGTCTGATGAACTGGTTTATACTGGGATTATAAGAACGGCTGTGATGGCTGTGGCTCAAACAGCATGTTTTAAGGGTCAAAAGATGGGCTTAATGGCAGAATATTTTGCGACTATGGCCGATGTTTATCGTTTAACAGGTGAGTTAAATGAATTGCATGATCAAACTGATACGGCAGATGGGGCAGAAAAAACATTATCGGCGAGTGCAAAAAGGCTTTCCCGAATGACAGGCTTTGAATATGTGGACGCAGACATAGAGCTTTGGAAACAATTTGCCCAAACGATTAAATCTCAACATAAGAATAAAATCAAACAAGCTTGTGAAAGGCAGCTTTCTAGAAACCTGTTGTCAAATAAACATTGTTTTATAGGTGCAGGGGTGGGGCGTTTTTTGGTTAAACAAATTGCTGATGATTTAGCTTACCCTTATATTGATTTTGCCGATTTAATTGAACAAAAAGTAAATAATTTAGCAATAGAGGCTGCTGATTGCGCGCCAGCAGTAGCGGTCGCTTTACTTTATTCTCAATAATTATTAGACGGGTTATAATAGATAAAAAAACGTGGTGAACTTTATTTAACAAGAAAGAGCCTTTTAAGGCCTGATTTATTAAGGCTTGTGATCATAAAATATTTTAAATGACGAAAGCAACACAACAAAAACATTCCTTACCTTATTTTGAAGATAGCACCCTGTTATTTTCACCAATCGCAGATAAACCTTGGGCTATTTTTCTTGATAGTGGTTTTCCATATAGTGAACAAGGGCGGTATGACATCTTTTCCTACAACCCAGACATTACCCTATTAACTTATGGGGATAAAACTACCATATCTACGCTTGGAGAAGCTGTAGTATCAAATAAAGATCCTTTTCAATTATTGAAACAACATTTAAATAATGATTTTCAATCAATTGATGACCTTCCTTTTAATGGTGGGGCGTTAGGTTATTTCTCTTATGATTTAGCGAGAAGGTTAGAAAAATTACCCGTTATTGCTAAGGATGAAGAAAATATTGCTGAAATGGCGGTAGGTATTTATTCATGGGCAGTGATTGTTGATCATCTTAAAAAGCAAAGCTGGTTAGTAGGAAAGGGAACTGTTAAGGATGACTGGAAAACATTGATTAAGCAGTTTAGTGGTATTACAAAGCAAGCAAAACAGCAAAATTTTGTGGTTGAAAGTCGCCCTCAGTCCAATATGGATAAACAAGAGTATAAGCAAGCCTTTAAAAAAATAAAAGCTTATTTGGCAGAAGGTGATAGCTACCAGGTTAATTTAGCACAGCGCTTTTCTAGCTCGTGTTCTGGTGATTCCTGGGTAGCTTACCAATCTTTACGAGAGATGAATGCCGCACCTTTTAGTGCGTATATTAATTTTCCTGAAGTACGTATTTTAAGTTCTTCCCCGGAAAGGTTTCTTAAAGTCAGTCATGGTGAAGTTGAAACTAAACCTATAAAAGGCACACGACCAAGGCATTCTGAAAAAAATCAAGATGAAAGCCAAAAATTAGCATTATTAAATAGCCATAAAGATCGTGCTGAAAATGTAATGATTGTTGATTTACTCAGAAATGATATCAGTAAAAACTGTAAAGATGGCTCTGTTGTTGTACCTAAATTATTTGATGTAGAAAGCTTTGCAACGGTTCATCATTTAGTGAGCACGGTTAAAGGGGTTTTGGCTGAGGGGCAGCATGCTTTGGATTTATTAAGAAGTTGCTTTCCTGGTGGATCAATTACCGGAGCGCCTAAAATTCGGTCAATGGAAATTATTGAAGAGTTGGAACCCAATCGGCGTGGTGTTTATTGTGGCTCCATTGGTTATATTGGATTTGATGGTAATATGGATACTAATATTGCCATACGCACCTTAGTCCACTCCAATAATACTATTCGTTTTTGGGCGGGTGGTGGTATTGTCAATGATTCTGTGATGGAAGGTGAATATCAAGAAAGCTATGATAAAGCCTTTGCTTTACTGAATTTACTCGAACAGTTTAACCCTCATGAAAGTCATTAAACTGGGGGGTAGTTTGTTGAGTGATAAGGAATCTTTAATTAATTGTTTAAATACTATTGAACAAAAAATAAAAGATAAGGTCGTTATTGTTCCTGGTGGAGGCTTATTTGCTGACCAGGTTCGTCAAGCTCAGCAGCACTGGATGTTTAATGATGAAATTGCTCATCAAATGGCTATCTTGGCAATGCAGCAAATGGCTTTATTATTTAAAAGTATAAAGCCTGGTTTTTTAATTGCTGATAAGCTCTCGGGCATAAGTGAGGATTCAATTTTTATTTGGTCACCCGATATTCAACAGCTTAATTTATCAGCTGTTAAAGCAAGCTGGGATATTACTTCTGATAGTTTGGCTGCCTGGCTGGCTCATCAACTAAAAGCAGATGAATTGATTTTAGTCAAATCTGCTGATATACCAAAAAATATTAATATCTATCAAATGCAACAACAGGGGCTTGTTGATAAGGCGTTTGATCAATTTACCAGAAACTCAAGTTTCACTACCGTTTTACTAAATAAATATAGTTTTAATGAATACAACTTTACTTGATCAGCTACTGATATTCTTAAAAAAGAGCTTTGATGATATTTATTATCAAAGTCGTGAATCTCTAC
>JAJRUF010000153.1 GCA_024277935.1 Gammaproteobacteria bacterium | reverse complement strand
GCTGAATATGTACAACTAACCAAAGAGCTTGAAACTCGTTTTATGGGTTTGGTTAAACGCTTAAAAGCGGCTTATGATATTTGTGCGGGTAGTGAATTTGTAACTCAAATCGAGCGAGATTTTACTCACTTCTATTTAGCCGTTCGCTCAATTGTTTTTAAGCTAACAAAAGGAAACGCACCTGACACAGCACAAATGAACGCCAAAGTTCGTGAAATGATAAAAGATGCCTTGGAAAGTGATGGTGTACAGGAAATATTTAAACTCGGTGATGAGGCAGAAACAGAACAAGACCTTTTTGATGAAGATTATTTGGCAAAAATTGACAAGATAAAACTGCCAAATACTAAAATAAAATTGCTTCAACAACTCTTGGCAAAAGCCATTGGAGAAATAAAGAAAGTCAACAAAGTAAAGGGAATCGACTTTTCTAAAAAAATGCAATCCTTGGTGGAGAAGTACAACGAAAGGAAAGAAGACGATGTTTTGCGTAGTGAAGTCTATGAGGAAATGGCAGAACATTTAACCAATTTGATCTGGGACGTACAAAAAGAATTTACCGCAGGAATTGAACTGGGAATTGATTTTGAGGAAAAAGCCTTTTACGACATTCTGAAAGCGTTGTGTGTTAAATACGATTTTAGTTACCCAGAGGACAAACTCATTAGCTTAGCAAAAGCCGTTAAGGATTTGGTTGATGCTCAAGCTAAATTTCCAGACTGGAGTAAACGAGAAGATATTAAATCAGCCTTAAAAGTTGGTTTGATCTTATTGCTGGATGAACACGGTTATCCGCCTGTGACACGAGATGAAGTTTACAAGGATATTTTTGAGCAAGCGGAAAATTTTAAGAAAAATAGAGTAAAAAATGTATAACAAAAACATGTACTCAGACAAAATGAACTAAATGAAGTCGCACAAAAAAGACTTATTGAAATAAGACCTAGAAAAGTTAAATCCATATCTGGATAACAAGGTTTTAAAAATATTTGGGAGAAATTTGAAAAATGAGTTTTTCATTTCATCCCGAGGCAGAGATAGAATTTAATGGTGCGATTGATTATTATGTAAAGAATAGAACTAGGAGACTGTCCGAGAATAGAAACTCCTAGGGCTTGGATGTGATTTTGCTATTGAGGTTTATTTCACAATCAAACGTAGTGTCTCACTTCCAAAGGCATGGTCAGTTATTGAGGGAGATATTCGGAGGTCATTAGTAAATCGTTCTAACTATTGGAAACAGACGATATAAATAAATTTGGGAAAGAATACAGGTATATGCTGCATCTCCCAAAGGCTAGCATTAATGATAACATGTCCATTATACTTTATAGGTTGAGCAGTCTTTTTAGTGTGAATTATTTATAGAAACAGATTTAAAGAGCAACTAAAACCCTTTAAAGCGATACAACTTTTAAACTTTTTTCTACAAAACAGGTGTTTATATGGAAGTAGTAACAGAACAGGAAGACCAATATGTAGCATTTTTAAACACGCTACAGCAACGCAATAAACTCACAATTAATGAGTTAGCTAAAGCTCGGCGGATGCAGAAATCTGCTATCAGTGAGTTAATGCCTCAATTGCTGATAAAACTAGGCTTATGTTCTGATGTAGATATTGCCGATAGTTTTGAGCATAACTGTCAATTGGAACGAGTAAGCCTAGCAGAATACCCCTTGGAAAGCCCTTTTTCTGATGATATTTCTTTTCGCTTCCTAAAAAACAATCATATTGTTGGTTTACAAGCCAGTGATAATGAAGTCGCCGTTGCTGTGATGGATCCTAAAGATGAATATATTGTACGGGCACTAAAGCTTGCAACCGGAAAACAGGTCAAAGTCAAAATCGGCCAGCTTTCAGAAATTGATGCGGCGCTAGATGCACAATATGGCGATGGTAAATCAGAAATGGATCAGCTGAGTGACCATTTGGCAACAGGTGAAATTGATGATGAAGACTTGGAGCATCTAAAAGATTTAGCCAGTGAAGCCCCTGTTATAAAAATGGTTAATTTGTTTTTACAGAAGGCTATAGAAATGAAAGCCTCTGATATTCATGTTGAACCTTTTGAACAAAGTTTAAAAGTTCGGCTAAGAATTGATGGGGTGTTGCAAGATATTGATGCTCCCCCTGTTGCTTCAACCGCCGCTGTTATTTCCAGAATAAAAATAATGGCCAAACTTAATATTGCTGAACGCAGATTGCCACAAGACGGCCGTATTAAGCTACAAATGCTGGGAAAAGAGCTTGATCTGAGGGTATCTACAATCCCCACCATGTATGGTGAAAGCGTGGTGATGCGCTTACTGGATAAAGAAAATATTGTGTTGGATTTTTCTGCATTAGGGCTGACAGGAAAGCACTCAGAGCAGTTTATAAATGTGTTAGCCAAACCTCACGGCATTATATTAATTACTGGGCCAACAGGCAGTGGTAAATCAACTACCTTATATACGGCATTAAAACGCTTGAATACAGTTGAGCGTAAAATCATTACCATAGAAGATCCAGTAGAATATCAATTAGAAGGCATTAACCAAATACAAGCAAAACCACAAATTGGTTTAACTTTTGCAGCTGCTTTAAGATCAATCGTACGACAAGACCCTGACGTTATTATGATCGGTGAAATGCGTGATCTGGAAACCGCTAAAATTGCAGTACAGT
This sequence comes from Gammaproteobacteria bacterium, assembly GCA_024277935.1. Lineage (GTDB taxonomy): Bacteria > Pseudomonadota > Gammaproteobacteria > Methylococcales > Methylomonadaceae > QPIN01. Next base: position 4,019 of record JAJRUF010000153.1, on the reverse strand, counting down.
CAGCATTAACTGGACATTTAGTGTTATCAACCTTACATACTAATGATGCCGCTGGTGGTATTACTAGGCTATTGGATATGGGGCTAGAAGAGTATTTATTAAGCTCAACTGTTAATGGTATTTTAGCCCAGCGATTGGTTAGAAAATTATGCCCAGAATGTAAGCAAGCCTACCCTGCCCCTGAAGCAGTGATTAAAGAAATGCATCTGCATAAATTTACTAATGCAGAAAATATTCAACTATACAAAGCAGTAGGCTGTGAAGCATGTGGAGATATTGGTTATAAAGGCCGACAAGCTATTATTGAATTTTTACCCATGACAGACAGTATTCGAAAAAACATTATGGCACATGAGGAGGCAGGCATTATACAACAACAAGCGATTCATGATGGTATGCTGACTATCTATGAAGATGGTATTTTAAAAGCCCTGAATGGTGTAACAACGCTTGATGAAGTTTTACGTGTAACAACGGAATCTTAAGATGGCACTGTATTCATATAAAGCTGTTAATACTCTTGGGGAAGTTGAAGAGGGTATAAAAAATTCGTCTGATGAACAAAGTTTACTGCATGAATTACAAGAACAAGGGTTTATTCCTATTAAAGTTGAGTTAGCCGCTAACAAAACATTTTTAGGTATAAGTTTGGGGCGTGGCGCGGTTAGTTTGTCGCAAAAAGAAATATTGCTGTTTACTGGGGAACTTGCCACCTTATTAGATTCAGGATTACCCCTAGATAGATCGCTTCGTATTTTGATTCAATTAACTGAAGATAACGATAAACTCAGTAAGCTGATTTCTCAAGTCTTAGAAAAAGTGAAAGGAGGAGCTTCATTAGCAGACGCATTAGAAGAACAAGCCGAGGTATTTTCTAAATTTTACCTCAATATGATTCGTGCCGGTGAAATGGGAGGAGACCTAGGAAGTGTGCTTAATAGACTGGCAGAATATTTAGAACGCTCACAGGAATTAAAAGAAACGGTGACTACGGCTCTTATTTATCCTGCAATATTATTGGTGATGTCAGTTGCATCACTACTTGTTATGCTCACCTTCGTGGTTCCCCAGTTTACAGAAATGTTTGAAAATGCAGGAAAAGAATTACCGGTGCCAACTCAAGTAGTGGTTGCCATCGCTGACTTTTTACAATCTTATTGGTGGGCACTATTAATAGTTGTACTGAGTATAAGCAGTTATATGAAGTCACAATTAGCTAACCCTGTGACTAAAAAAATATGGGATGCACGATTTTTAGTGATGCCCTTATTTGGAGATATTTTGTTACACCTAGAAACAGCCAACCTAACGCGTACATTAGGCACTTTATTGGGTAATGGTGTTTCTATTTTAAATGCCCTAGGGATAGCAAGAGAAACAGCTGGAAATCTAGTCATGGTTGATTTGCTTAAAGAAGCGGAGCAAGAATTAAAACAAGGGAAAAGCATGTCTGATGCATTTACGGAAAGTGAATGCTTCCCTAAACTGGCGATACAAATGATTAAAATGGGTGAAGAAACGGGGCGGCTAGAGGAAATGTTGCTACGCGTTGCCACCATCTATGATAAACAGCTAAGAACAGCTATACAGAGAATGTTAGCATTATTAGAACCTGCTTTAATTATTACCTTAGGGTTGATGATTGCAGGTATTATTGTGTCGATTTTATTAGCGATATTAAGTGTTAATGATTTAGCATTTTAATAAAATGAATAAATCAAGGGAAGTAGGCTAAAAACTATTTTTTTAAATTTTTAAGGAGTTTACAGGTGAACATTAAATATAAACAAGCAGAAACAGGGTTTACCCTGCTCGAATTATTAGTTGTATTGGGCATTATTGCTTTATTAGCAGGTATTGTTGGCCCTCAAGTGATGAAACATATGAGTGCATCAAAAACTAAAGCAACCAGAGTGCAGGTAGAAGACTTATCTGCAGCATTAGATATGTATAAACTGGATGTAGGCAAGTACCCCACTACAGAACAAGGCTTATCTTCCTTGGTGGAAAAGCCTGCTGGTAGTAAGCGCTGGAATGGGCCTTATTTACGCAAAGACAAAGTACCGCATGACGCATGGATACAGCCTTTCCATTATGCCTCACCAGGACAGCATGGTAAATTTGATTTATACAGCTATGGTGCAGATGATAAAGAAGGTGGAGAAGGGGAAGACCAGGATATAGCTAGCTGGGAATAAAATGTATAAACCAGCACAAGGATTTACTTTAATAGAACTCACCGTTGTATTATTAATTATGGTGCTTGGTTTCTCTGCTATTGGCACCAATATCTCCTCTGGCAACCAGTCATCTCAATTAAAAGCACTAAGTCGAGACCTTGCCTCCGCATTACGTTATGCGCGAGGACAAGCGTTAATTTCGCATAATGAAGTCAGTGTTGCCATTAATTTAGCCGAAAACACTTATAAGGTTTCAAACCGGGATAAGATTTATCATTTCTCAGATGAAATTGAAGTCACTTTGGTGATTGCTCAAGATGAATTTAAAAATGATGAAATAGGACAATTACGATTTTACCCCGACGGCTCATCCAGTGGCGGTAGAATTACAATGGAGTGGGGTAATTTGGTTAATATTATTGATGTTAACTGGTTAAGTGGTAAAGTTGAGATAAGCGATAAATAACCACAGGTAACAAGGAGGGTTGTATGTCAAGGTGGCTTAATTGAAAGAGGTGAAGAGGCTTTCTCTTGCTCTTCTCTGTACTCTCCGTGTCCTCAGTGGTTAAAAAATTTTATTAAAAATCAATGAACTATCAATCAGCTAAAAGAAACCAAGGCTTTTCCCTACTAGAAATATTAGTAGCCTTTACCATAATGGCTATTTCATTAGGTATTGTGCTAAAAATATTTTCTTCAGGTGTCAACACAGCTGTCATATCAGAAGATTATACTATTGCCACACAAATTGCAGAGTCACTTATGGCAAAGACAGGCGTAGAAGAGCCTTTAATCAGTGGTGAAACATCAGGCACAGAGGATGATAAATACCAATGGAAAGTAAAGGTAGAGCAAGCCAACGACTTTGTAGAACAATCAAATATAGAGCTTATGGATGTTCAAGTACAAGTTCAGTGGGGAAATGAACAAGGAAATGGGCGTATGATTGAATTAAATACCATCAAAGCAAGGCAAAAGGAATAATGCCAAAAAAATATAGTCTTTCAGGCTTTACCTTAATTGAAGTCATCATAGCCATGACACTACTTAGTATTATGGTGGTCTTATTATTTGGTAGCTTAAAAATTTCAGCCGAAAGCTGGAATAAAGGTGAAACTAAAATTGCCGAAGTTAATGAAAAAGCAGTTGTTTATCAATTTTTTAAACGTCACTTACCCACAATACGTCCCTTATGGGATGAATTTAGTGATGGTGAACAAAAGTTCTCTTTTCAAGGAGGGCCGCAAAAATTACAATTTGTTTCCACTTTTCCTGCAAGTGCGGGGCGAAAAGGCTTTCAGCTGTTTAAAATAGTCTTTGATGATAATGCTGGGCAAATTAAAGTATTACTCAGCCCTTTTTACCCCTCATTAGAAGGGCTACAATGGCAACAAGAGGAAGTGATTTTATTAGAGCATGTCACTGATTTTAAAATAACTTATTTTGGCAAGGAATTTGGTTCGAGTAATGGTGTGTGGTTTGACAGTTGGGTAGAAAAAGAACAATTACCCAGGCTAATCAAAATTAAAATAAAGCTGACTAAACCAGGTTTCTGGCCTGAAATGATATTTGAGCTAAAACTGGCAACAAACGAGCCTGACTTATCAATAGGTGGTTTGTAATGAAATATTCAAAGCAAACAGGTATGGCAATGGTCATTGTTATTTGGGTATTGAGTTTATTAACTATTATGGCGGGTAGCTTTGCTCTAACGATGCGTAGAGAAACTACGGTTATCAGTGCTACAAAAGATAATGCAGTGGTACAAGCCCTTGCTGAAACAGGTATTAGCATTGCAGAGCAGAAGCTTTTTTTAAGTGATGAAAGCAAGCGCTGGCG
>JAJRUF010000152.1 GCA_024277935.1 Gammaproteobacteria bacterium | reverse complement strand
TAATATGTTGAAGTTTTAGCTCCAAATACAAAATTTATCGAGCTGCCCTCATAAGTATACGCTAGGTATTTGGGTTTCGCTCCTAGGAAAATCCTTTATGACCTTAATTTCTTTGCCAAGAAAGGAGAAGAAATTAAGGCAAAACTATTAGGGCTCAGAATTAATTTTTTTATTCAAAATTAAACTTGGCTTGTTTTGTTTTTACGTGTATATGAAACTAAGCCAATAAGGCCACTAGCCATAAACCAAGCTGCAGCAGGAACAGGAACAGCACTAATAGTCACAGTTGCAATACCGTTTGGATAAAGGCTTGCAGAATTAAAGTCAAAAGATGTTAAGTCAAAACCACTCGGTGTATTCACAAAATTAGCATACGAAGCAGTTACCTTATTTACCACACCATTTTCATCAGCACCTGTGTTAGGAGCCCCTTGCATTGGAGGAAGTCCTGTAAACAAACCATTTCCAGCAGAACTTGTAAAATCATTTATTTCAGTACCCGCATCGTTAATGTTACCGTTAGTCCCAATATTAAATGAGAGAGAATTACCATTATTAAATAAGTCTCCTAAATTATGAGCAAAAGGGTTGTCATTCGCAATAAAATAATCACTACTTGGTAATACCATGCTTGCATATGAAAAATACTGGTTATCAAGATTACCTGACAAGTTAAACATAGCAGATACTGAAGTCCCTGCAGTTATAGGGGCTGAACCAATAGAACCTTGAACACCATTGCCAATATTGGCAGAAAAATCAGCTGATAAAGCTGATGAATTACCATCTTCTGCTAATGATTGTAACTGGCTACTTGCAGCAACACCAGAATTATAACTATCAAAACTGCCGTTATGAAAGCCAACCCAGACAGGTGTTATAGCCAGCCCACCTGGGGCGGCATTATTTTTAATAGTCACTTTTACTTGTATTGCTTCCGCATTTGTCATAGCAAACAGGCCTAAAAACCCAATAGCTGAAAAAAGTTTGATTCTATTCATTTTAAACACTCCTAGTTAATAATATTTTAAATACGGGGATCCCGTAACTGATAGAGTAAAATAAATATATTGTGTAACTTTCACATAATTATCACAAAAGCATCACAAAAAATTGTTTTTCTTTCACCTACTGAACCACTGAGATATATTTACTGGGTTTCACTACGTGGTAGCATAATTATTAAAATAAAAGCCTCTATAGCCATAAAATAAAATTAAAAAAGCAGCTATACTTAATTTTTGTAACGATTAATTAACCTAGCAAACCGTAATATTCATTACCTAACTTAAATATATATTATGAAAAAATTTATTTTTCCCTTTTTACTTTTAAGCTTATTAATTTCTTCAGCACCTAGTTTGGCCGGTGATCAACAAAGTTATGGCGATAAAGTAGGCAAAAAAGCACTTAGCAGTTTTAGTAATTTAACAACCGCAGTTTTAGAAATTCCTAAAAATATAATTAATACAACGAATGAAAGTAATATTGCTTATGGTATTACAGGAGGTCTATTTAAGGGGGTGGTTCATACCATTGGCAGAGTATTAACAGGAACTGTAGATTTAATTACAGTAGCACTTCCCACAAAACCAATAGCTAATCCAGTCTTCGTCTGGAACAAATTTGATATAGATACATCTTATGGGGATATTTTCCAACTTGAAGAGCAACTCCAGTAAAGAGATAAAAACTCCAGTTTTTTTACAATTGATACATGCTGGTGGCATGGGGCGCAGACTTCAGCTGGCATTTTTTAGTGCAAGAGCAGGCTAAAGCCTGCGCCCCAATAATGGATAAATAGCTAAAAACCGCGTTAAACTGAAAAACTTTCCCCACAACCACATTCGCCAGTTGCATTTGGGTTATTGAATTTAAACGAAGCATTTAATCCATTTTTTACATAATCAAGTACTAGACCATCTAGCTTATCCATATCATCATTTTCAACTAATACTTTTACCCCATACTGCTCAAAAACAGTTTCAGACTCTGCCTGCTTATCAGCATAATCAATGGTATAAGCAAACCCCGAACAACCTGCGACTTTGGTCCCCAGTTTCAATCCTATGCCTGACCCACGTTGTTGTAATTGTTTTTCAATTTGCTTTGCAGCATTTTCCGTTACTGTAATTGACATTGTTTTCCTCATTTACTCTTTGCATAACAAAGACTTTAATACTGTAATAAATTGTGTCACTTCTGCGGAGGTATTATTTTTACCTAAACTAATACGTACAGCACCTTTGGCTATTTGATATTCCACACCCATTGCTGTTAATACGGTACTCGCTTTGCCTCCACCAGAGGCACAGGCAGACCCACTAGAGACTGCTATATTTTTCTGGTCTAACTGCATCAATAACATTTCACCATCAATACCTTGAACACTAAACTGCAAGGTATTAGGTAATCTTGCGACCTGTTCTGAGAAGATGGTGACATTAGGTATAGATTTCAAGCCCTCCTCCAGCAACAGCCTTAAGCTCAGACAATGTGCAAACCGCGCGTCTATCTCCATCAAAGCCAGCTCTGCTGCTTTACCGAACCCTACAATAGCTGCAACATTCTCCGTACCTGCGCGCCAACCATTTTCCTGCTCTCCACCCATTAATAGAGGCCTTAGTGTAAGGTTTTTACCTACCACTAAAGCTCCACAGCCTTTAGGCCCGTATATTTTATGGCTGGATAAGCTCATTAAATCGACTGATAGCAGTGGAAATGATACCGGAATTTTACCAGCAGCCTGTACTGCATCCGTATGCATTAAAATTTCCCCAGCTTTGAGTAAAGCGGCAATTTCTGCAATATTTTGAATAACACCTGTTTCATTATTAGCTAGCATAACTGAAACTAACCTTGGCTTGTTAGCTTGCTGGATAAAATCAGCTATAGTCGATATATCAACTAGACCCTGCTTATCAACAGGGATTAGTAAATGTCTTTTTTTCCATTGCTTTGAGTATTCATTGACAGAAGGATGCTCTATTGCTGAAGTTGCGAGTAACGCACTCCTCTCCACCCTATTTAAAGCCAGGTTATTAGCTTCTGTCCCTCCACTGGTAAAAACGATTTGTGCAGGCTGAACATCAACCAATGCAGCTACTTGATCTCTTGCTGTATCAATTGCGCTTCGTACAACCCGCCCCATTTTATATAAACTGGAGGGGTTGCCATAAAAAGTGGTGAGATATGGCAACATTGCCTCTAACACACGTTTATCAATTGGCGCTGTGGCATTATGGTCAAAATAAATCACTTAATTTTATGCCGAAATTTTTTCCTGTTGGGCAAGAGTTACAACTTGTTCCAAACTATTTTCTTGTCTTTTTGCAATATCGGAAATAGGTTCTCTTTCTAATAATTCACCTAAACTAATACCTTGCAAATAAGTCCTAATTTGCTCACTTAGGCCCATCCATAAATTATGAGTTAAACAGGGTAACCCCTCTTGGCAGTTTCCTTCGCCACCACATTTAGTCGAATCAATAGGCTCATCGACAGCGGTAATAATATCAGCAATATTTATTTCAGCAGCAACTCTGCTTAACTTATAGCCTCCCCCAGGCCCCCTGACGCCAACAACCATTCCAGCTCTACGCAAGCGAGCAAATAATTGTTCTAAATAGGATAAAGAAATTGTTTGCCTCGTTGCAATATCAGTTAATGTAACAGGTTTCTTTTCACTATGAAAAGCCAAGTCCAGCATTGCAGTTACAGCGTAACGGCCTTTAGTGGTTAGTCGCATGAAAATCCTTAATAAACTTAAAAAAAGTAAGCTTACTATAAATTAACCAAGTAATTTAGTCAAGTATTGTTGTCGAGACCCAATTAGGAGCGAGAATTTAATAATACCCGAAAGTATGGCGCAGGATTTTGGCTTTACAGCCGTGCGAGGAAAACAGGCGCATAGCAGGCTATGTAACTGTTCATACAACGCCAAAGGTGGACAAAAAGACTAGCTAGTTGCTCAAGTTATTTCATGTCCACTCCTTACTCTTCAATTTCACAATCATCCAATGAAGGCATCTCTTGATCCTTATACTTAATACCCGCTTCGTTAAGTACTTTTTTCATACCGCCTAACTGTTTGTCCATTGCATGAATATGATCCAGCATATGATTGATAGCATGGGCAACCGGGTCTGGCATATCTACCGTTGCACCATAGGCATTAAACCCCATTTTAGTTGCTATCTCTTCGCGTTCTTTGCTGGCATTCTTCTTATCCCTATCAATAATATGCCCCGGAATCCCTACAACCGTTGCCCCTGTTGGTACAGCTTTAACCACAACAGAATTTGAACCTATACGAGCCCCCTCACCAATTTCGATAGGACCTAGCACTTTTGCGCCAGCCCCAACCACCACACCATTAAGTAATGTCGGGTGTCTTTTTCCTTTATCCCAAGATGTTCCACCCAGCGTTACACCATGATATAAAGTACAGTCATCACCGATCACCGCTGTTTCACCAATCACCACTCCCATCCCATGATCAATAAAAAAACGTCGTCCAATTTGGGCACCAGGGTGTATTTCAATTCCCGTTAACCAGCGCCCCAGATGAGAAATAAACCGCCCTAACCAGCGAAGCCCTTGCCCCCAGCAATAATGAGCCAGTCGATGAATCATTAAGGCATGAAACCCTGGGTATGTGGTAATAACTTCAAATACTGATTGAGCGGCTGGGTCTCTATCAAAAACACAATCAATATCTTCTCTAATTAATCGGAACATAAATATTACTTATTATTATGAGTTTGTGAAAACCTTAAAATACCTCGGAGTATATCAACCTCTTTGGTATCCAAAGCTACTCGGTTATATATTCTGCGTAATCGACGCATAATAGATTGTGACTTATCGACATGTAAAAAACCAATATCTGCTAATGTTTGTTGCAAATGTTCATAAAACAACTCCATTTGTTTAGCACTAGCTAAAGCTTCTTCATTTTTATCACCAATAGTACTTTGTGCCAACTGCCCTGAAGCAATAAAAAGCTCATAAGCAACAACTTGTACGGCTGCTGCTAAATTTAAGGAACTATATTCTGAATGACAAGGAATACGCAATAAATAATGACATAAATCCAACTCATGGTTTTTTAACCCTGAATTTTCTCGCCCAAATACAATCGCAATTTTCTCTTTTATCTGACTTTCGGCGGACTGAACAAATTTTTCAGCACATTCCCTAGCCGTAAGCTCAGGCCAGCTAATTGTTCTATCTCTAGCACTTGCACCCAGTACAACATGACAATCTGCAATAGCTTCTTGCAATGAACTGTAAACCATCGCGGAACTTAAAATATCATCAGAACCTGCGGCTCTTGCTGTTGCATCAGCACTTGGGAAAATTTTTGGTGTAACCAGACACAATTCACTCAATGTCATATTTTTCATCGCACGAGCAACCCCTCCAATATTTCCCGGGTGAGAGGTTTCGACCAAAACAATTTTAAAATTTGAAAGCATTTACAACACACGCTTAGATAAAATAGAACACTATACCAAAAGTTTTGTTATGCTAGAGGGTTTTCTCACTGCCTATATAAATTCGACTATGCACCCAATGCTTAATATCGCCATCCGAGCCGCAAGAAATGCAGGGGGCTTGATTCAACGTTCATCAGAAAATGTTGACCAACTAACGATTAGTAAAAAAAGTAAAAATGATTTTGTTAGTGAAGTTGATCGTATGGCTGAACAAGAAATTATACAAGTTATTAAATACGCCTATCCAGACCATTCAATTCTTGCTGAGGAAAGTGGAGAACATAAAGGGAATGATTATACCTGGGTGATTGATCCTTTAGATGGCACTACCAATTTTTTACATGGTTACCCTCAGTATGCCGTTTCAATTGCATTAAAACACAAAGGTAAAACCGAGGTAGCCGTTGTTTACGACCCGTTAAGAGATGATCTGTTTACCGCTGAAAATGGTGGCGGAGCGACTTTAAATAATCGCAAGATTAGGGTTAGCAAGCAAACTGATCTAAATTCAGCACTAATAGGAACAGGCTTTCCTTTTAAATACCCTCAACATTTAGATGCTTATTTAAGCATGTTTAAAGAATTAACTCCAAAAACAGCAGGGATTAGACGTGCAGGCTCTGCCGCACTCGACCTGGCTTATCTTGCTGCTGGTAGGCTCGATGGTTTTTGGGAAATCGGCCTTAAAGAATGGGATTTTGCAGCAGGTATTTTATTAGTTCAAGAAGCAGGCGGTGTTGTTACTGATTTTTCTTTTGATGATAAGTTTGTACAGTCAGGCAATATCATTACTGGGAATCCAAAAATGCATCAGGCACTTTATCACTCTATTGAGCCTTTTGTGACGGATAAGTTAAGGTAACTTGGATATAATAAAAACTAGGATAACATTCTCAGACTCTGATGAGCTACTGCCATTAAATTAAGCAAGTTGATGTAGGATGTGCTGAGGAACGAAGCGCATCATTTGCAATTGATGCGCTTCCTATCGTCAGTACATCCTACTTAATGATGGTGCAACTCTTCGTGGAGCCACCAATATTATTGTGAGTTGCCTAAAATAAAAACACCGGCTCAATGGCGAACTAAAGTCTGCCCTACAATTTTTATACGCTCTAGTTTGTTACAAACGCTCTAACTAATCACACCTCTATAACCAGAAGCAATAGGATACCGACGGTCTCTTCCAAAAGCTCTTGGTGTAATTTTCACCCCAGGTGGAGCTTGTCTACGCTTATATTCATTTCTATCAACCAATGAAATTGCTCGATTAATATCATCCTTTTGATACCCCGCAGCATGTATATCTGCTACCGACTTATCCTGCTCCACATACATTTCCAAAATAGGATCTAAAATAGAATAAGGAGGCAGTGAATCCTCATCAATTTGGTCAGGTGCTAATTCAGCCGATGGTGGACGCGTTATGACTCGCTGAGGAATAACTGCTGATAGTGTATTACGGTATTCAGACAACTGATAAACCAACAGTTTAGGCACATCCTTTATCGGTGCAAAGCCTCCTGCCATATCACCATATAAGGTAGCATAGCCTACACTCATCTCACTTTTATTGCCCGTTGTCAGTAATAATTTTCCAAACTTATTTGACATAGCCATCAGTAGAACACCTCGACAGCGTGCTTGAATGTTTTCTTCTGTCGTATCTCGTTTTGTGCCGGTAAAAACATCATTTAACATAGCTGTAAAAGCTGTAACTGCTGGTTCAATGGCTATCGTATGGTATTTAACACCCAAAGCTTCCGCCTCTAAAATAGCATCTTCATTACTCATATCTTGAGTATATTTAGAGGGCATTAAGACCGCTTCAACCTGATCTGCCCCCAAAGCATCAACGGCAATAGCCAACACCAAAGCAGAGTCAACTCCTCCTGATAAGCCTAATATAGCCCCTTTAAAGCCATTTTTATAGACATAATCCTTAACACCTAAAACGAGTGCCTTATATTCACTTGATATTTCACTGTACAAAGGAGAACACGAATTTTTTATGGGCTGTTTAGCTTCAAATTCAACGACAGAGACTTGTTCTTCAAATTCTGCGGCTCTAAAAACAACCTCCCCTTTTGAATCCACCACAAATGAAGCACCATCAAAGACTAATTCATCCTGTCCACCTATCATATTGACATAAACCAGCGGAATACCTACCTCTTTAGCTTGCTGACAAACAATACTCTCTCGTTGGTGAATTTTACCTGCATGAAAAGGGGATGCATTTAAGGTTAAAATAATATCTGCTCCGGCTTGTTTATTTTTTTCTACCAAACCTTCTTGCCAAATATCTTCACAAATTGTTAATGCAATTGAATAACCTTTCACTGAAAAAAGACTACTTTGATGTGCTGCTTTAAAATAACGTTGCTCATCAAATACTCCAAAATTGGGTAGCACATTTTTCCTGTATCTCGTTAAAAGTCCCCCTTCTCTTAGTACAACAGCACTATTATATAAACAGTCATCAACTTTCTCAGGAAACCCTAAAACCACATCAATACCCTGAACGGCTTGGGCAATATCGAGTACCGACTGCTTAGCTTGCTTAATGAAATCCGGGCGTAATAATAAATCTTCAGGAGGGTAACCGGTGATTGTAAGCTCAGGAAACACAACCAGATCAGCATTTAACTGATCGCGAGCATACTCAGCTGTTTGGATAATTTTTTTTTGATTAACTTGAATCCCGCCAACTAGCAGATTAATTTGAGCTAAAGCTATTTTTAACATTAATATTTTTCTTTTACTGTTTGCTGCAAAGACATTTAATTAAAATTACTTAGAGTGCTAACTTTAGCCTACTTTTTTACTCACAGCAGGCTAAAGCCAGCACCCCAATAGAACTTACAGTGCCTCTTTCATTGCCACCCCTAACATTGTAGGTGTGTCAACAACATTAACACCCGCAGCTGTTAAAGCAGCCACTTTACCTTCTGCTGTCCCTTTTCCACCGGTAACAATAGCCCCCGCATGTCCCATTCTTTTTCCTGGTGGAGCGGTTCTTCCGGCTATATAAGAAACCACTGGCTTAGTGACATATTCTTTAATATAATCAGCGGCCTCTTCCTCTTCCACCCCTCCTATTTCACCCACCATAATAATACCCTGGGTTTGCTCATCCGCCTGGAGTAGACGTATCACATCAATAAAAGTCATACCGTGTATAGGATCACCACCAATACCCACACAGGTACTTTGCCCCAAACCCTCATGCGTGGTTTGATGAACCGCTTCATAAGTTAGCGTGCCAGACCTTGAAACCACACCAACAGAACCCGGCAAATGAATATTGCCCGGCATAATACCAATTTTACATTCTCCCGGGGTAATCACTCCAGGGCAATTAGGACCTACCAATAGCACATCCGTTCCTGCCATTGCTGCTTTCACTCTTAACATCTGTAAAACAGGAATACCTTCAGTAATACAAATAATCAAACCAATACCTGCGTCGACAGCTTCTAAAATAGCATCTGCTGCATAAAATGGTGGTACATAAATCATACTAGCCGTTGCACCCGTCTCTTTTACCGCTTGCTCAACGGTATTAAAAACTGGCAAGCCTAAATGAGTTTGACCACCACGCCCAGGCGTAACGCCACCCACTAAACGCGTACCATAGGCCACTGCTTGTTCGGAATGAAAGGTACCTTGCTTACCGGTAAACCCTTGACAGATTAATTTAGTTTGCTGATCAATTAAAATACTCATACATTCATCCCTTCATTATTAGCTAGAGCAACAACTTGCTCGGCGGCACTGGCTAAATTTTCTGCCGCAACGATTCCAAAATCCGAATTATTTAATAACTCCCGCCCCTTTTCAGCATTAGTCCCTTCCAGCCTAACCACTACAGGCACTTGAACATGCACTTCGTCTACTGCCGTTAATATCCCTTGAGCAATAACATCACACTGAACAATGCCGCCAAAAATATTCACCAACACTGCTTTTACATTTTTATCTGACAAAATCAGTTTAAAAGCCTCACAGACTTTCTCTAGCGTTGTACCACCACCAACATCAAGGAAATTTGCAGGCGCGCCTCCTTTAAGTTTAACCAAATCCATCGTTGCCATTGCCAAACCGGCACCATTGACCATACAGCCGATTGAGCCATCCAATGTTATGTAATTCAGGTCAAACTGCTGGGCTATATTTTCCTTTTCATCTTCTTGACTCTGATCTCTAAACTCTAAAATATCGGGGTGTAAAGCCACTGCATTATCATCAAAATTAATCTTGGCATCCAGTGCCAATAACTCCCCATCATCTGTTTCCACCAATGGGTTAATCTCAATTTGGCTGGCATCTTTTTCCAATAACAATCGATACATACCCTGCATAATTTTTTCTAATGCGCGGACTTGAGCACCCTGCAAACATAAATCAAAAGCCACTTTCCTACATTGGTAAGACTGCAACCCTGCAGCAGGGTCAACCAATAAGGTAATAATTTTTTCAGGTGTTTGCGCTGCCACTTCTTCTATATCCATTCCACCCGCAACAGAACAAACAAACATTACGCGCTCACTTGCCCTATCAACCAAAACACTCAGATAAAACTCATGTTTAATGGGATAAGTTTTCTCTATTAAGACAGTGTTAACAGGCAATCCCTCTAAACCTGTTTGTTTGGTTACTAGGCGACTACCCAGCATATCAATCGCATACTGTTTAACTTCAGCCATATTCTTAGCCAGCTTTACACCGCCCACCTTGCCTCGTCCACCCGCATGCACTTGAGCTTTAACTACCCAGGTTTCCCCAGGAATATCCTGTGCTGCAAGCACAGCATCCGCTGCTGCTGTTACGATTTTGCCTTGAGGTGCAGCAATACCAAACGCTTTAAAAAGCTGTTTAGCCTGATACTCGTGGATGTTCATTTTTTTCTCCAACTGCCTTGAAAGGCAATAATTAAGGAATATAAATTGAATAATTTATGCGTTTTCAGTTCTAAACTATAGTTACAATATACTTCGCGCACATTCTATCGAACTTTAGGCATTATGACACCCAATCAAAAAAATACAATTTACCCCTGCCCTTTTTCTAAAGGTTATGGCATTGAGACTGAACAAGCCTGGTCTTTATTAAAAGTATTTTTTACCTATCGCTTTACTGTTTCATCCCTATTTGTCATCTTGTATTATGGCCATTTTGACCCCGCTATTTTTAAATCTCATAATATTCAACTATACCCCGTTATTTGCCACAGCTATCTTGCAGTCTCAATAATTTCCGGTTTTGCAACCTTCTACCGTATACCCAGTTATTCAGTCCAAGCCCAATTAAATATTTTTAGTGACATTATTTTTATCACCCTAATAATGCATGTCAGTGGAAGTATTGGCAGTGGCATAGGTATCTTACTTGTGGTATCAACGGCGGCCGGCGGCCTGCTTATTGGTGGTCGTTGTGCTCTGTTTTTTGCAGCCTTAGCCAGCCTGTCTATTTTATTTGAACATATCTACAGCGTTCAGTCTCACTCCACAACCCCATTATTTACTTACACAGGAATGCTAGGTGCTTCTTATTTTACCATTGCTTACTTATCATTCATTCTTGCCAAAAGAACTGAACAGTCAGACCAAATTGCCTATCAACACAAACAAACTATCTCTAACCTTGAAGACCTTAACCGTCATATTATTCAAAATTTACAATCAGGTATTATTATTAGTAACTCAGAACAAAAGATCAAAATGTACAATGAGGCTGCATTAAGTATTATTGGTAATTTGATACATGCCACACCTCCTCAATATTTATCTGAAATTTCTACCCAGTTAAGTAACAGCTTTTATCAATGGACCATAGACAACAGCCAAAATTTCTCCTTAATCAGTTTAGCAGAACATAAACAAATTCACTGTCGATTCTCCTTAATACAGACACAGCAAGACACTTTCCACATGATTATTCTAGAGGATATATACCTTTATAACCAACAACTTCAACAAAGCAAGCTTGCCTCGCTTGGACGCCTTACTGCCAGTATAGCCCATGAAATTCGCAATCCATTGGGTGCTATTAGTCACGCCAGTCAACTATTATCAGAAGCCCCCACATTACAGACAGAGGATTACCGTTTAACTGAAATTATTCAATCTCATTGCCTTAGAATGAATAAAATAATTGAAGATGTGTTACAACTATCTCGTAGACAACTCTCAAAAAGAGAAAAAATACAGCTTAACTTATGGCTGGATCACTATCTCCAAGGCTTTATCAATGATACCGGTAGCTCTTTAAATAATTTTAAAATCAGCACCAAAGCAACTGATTTATGGGTTTATATGGATGCGGGTCACTTAAAACAAATCTTTGATAATTTATGCTCTAATGCACTTAAATACGGGGATTCAACACAAAAAATCATTATTGAAATCAGTTTGATTAACAACTCTCCTTGCATTACACTTTACGACAACGGCAAACCGATAGACCAAGAAACGGCAAACCACCTTTTTGAACCTTTTTTTACCACATCCCCTTCAGGTACAGGTTTAGGTTTATATATTTCCAAAGAATTAGCAGAGCTCAATCAAGCAAAATTGAGCTATGCTGTAACTGAAGATAATAAAAGTAGTTTTAAACTCTGCTTACCCAAAGCCGACAGCTCAAAAATTGAAATATGAATAACCCGTTTACACTTATTATTGACGATGAACCTGATATTAGAGAACTATTAGAAATCACTCTTAACAGAATGAATATTCAAACACTCTGCGCTGAAGATATCACTTCAGCAAAAAAGTTATTAGAAAAACATAGCTTTGATCTTTGCCTGACGGATATGAAATTACCTGACGGCAATGGTTTAGACTTAATTGATTATATCCAAAAAAGTAACAAACCTATGCCTATTGCTGTTATCACAGCTCATGGCAGCATGGATATTGCCATTACTGCAATGAAAAAAGGGGCCTTTGACTTTCTATCAAAACCCGTTGATTTAACGGTATTAAGGCAACTGATCAACAATGCACTCAAACTTTCAGCTCAACCCCAGACAACAAAAGAACGTAGAACGCGCCACCTATTGTTAGGTGAGTCTCAGCTGATGCGTGATATTCGCTCAAATATTGATAAAGTAGCAAGAAGCCAGGCTCCTGTCTATATCAGTGGAGAATCAGGCTCTGGTAAAGAGTTAATTGCCAAACTCATTCACCAGCAAAGCCCTAGAAACGAATCTCCTTTTATAGCCATAAACTGTGGAGCCATTCCTGCTGAGCTGATGGAAAGTGAGTTTTTTGGACATAAAAAAGGTAGCTTTACCGGCGCAACAACAGATAAACAAGGTTTATTTCAAGCTGCTGAAGGAGGAACACTGTTTTTAGACGAGGTTGCTGACTTACCCTTAGCTCTACAAGTAAAACTACTCCGTGCTATTCAGGAAAAGAAAATACGCCCAGTGGGAGGCCATCAGGAAATATCAACCAATATTCGTTTATTAAGCGCAACCCATAAAGATTTAAATGCGATGGTTGAACGCGGTGAATTTAGGCAAGATTTATATTACCGTATTAATGTGATAGACCTTGTTAGTCCCCCTTTACGCAATCGTGCCAGTGATATACCTGAATTAGCTGAACACTTACTTGCCAAGCTAGCTACAAGCAACGTACAACAGCAACCTACTCTTAGCAAAGAAGCCATACATGGTTTAAAACACTATCATTTTCCTGGCAACGTGCGTGAGCTGGAAAATATACTAGAGCGAGCCTTAGCCTTATATGATGGAAAAACTATTGAGCTTGATGACCTAAACTTACCTTGCTCAACCGAACTACCTAAAGCAGAAGAATTTAACCCCTCAGAAATGTCACTGGAAGACTACTTAGAAGAAATTGAAAAAGAAGCATTGAGCAAAGCGTTAGAAGAAAACCGCTGGAATAAAACAGAAACAGCTAAGCACTTGGGGTTAACCTTTAGGTCTTTACGTTATCGGCTTAAAAAATTGGGGCTGGATTAAATAATCATTTTTAAACTCTCCGTCTGGCTCAGTACCAGTGCTCTAAGACAGCTGACAACAAATACATGCTCATTAATAACAGCCTTTTGGGGACGCAGGTTCCAAGCTGCATTCTTTAGCGTAAAAGCAGGCTAAATCTTGCACTCAGCATCTTTTACTCGCCAGCAAAACTTCACCCCGCTCACAACTGCATTTTCTATGAGTCGGTTTTTGCCTCTAAGCTACGTGAAGTATAAGCAAACAAAAGCACATAGACCCACGCTAATAAAAAACAGACTCCTCCTATTGGCGTAATCATTCCCAGCCACTTTGCATTTAGTATTGCTAATAAATACAAGCTTCCAGAAAATAGCAAAATACCAACAAACATCAACCATCCAGCAAACTTTAAATACTTCGCTTCTGGAAATTGTTGTCTAAAAATGGCAATAAGCCCCAGGCCTAATGCATGCCACATCTGATAATCTACTGCTGTTTTATAAACAGCCATCATCTCAATACTCAAAATAGCCTTTAAACCATGAGCACCAAACGCCCCCATAGCAACACCTGTTAAGCCACATACTGCACTTAAAAATAAAAAAATAGATTGCATTACCTCAAACCTCTTTAAGTCGTGGCATCAGTTGAACCAGATTACACGGCTTAGTGGTTGAATCTAGCTGTGCCTTAATCAAATCATCCCATGCCGTTTTACAGGCTCCCGATGAGCCTGGTAAACAAAAAATATAAGTACCATTTGCCACGCCTGCAACTGCTCTGGACTGTATGGTTGAAGTTTTAATATCCTGATAAGACAGCATCCTAAAAACCTCACCAAAGCCATCCAGCACCTTATCTAACAAAGGGATTATTGCTTCTGGCGTGCCATCTCTTCCCGTAACTCCCGTTCCACCTGTAGTAATAACGGCATCAACATTATTATCTGCAATCCAGTTACAAAGAGCTGCTCTAATATGATAAATATCATCTGCGACTATTTTTTTTTCAAAAACTCGATGTCCAGCCAAGACCACTCTATCGACCAAGACCTTTCCTGAAACATCATCTGCTTCAGTTCGTGTATCAGAAATAGTAAGAACTGTTATATTCAATGCTGAAAACTGTTTTCCTAAAGCCATTTTAAATCCTTATTGTAATACCAAGAGAAAGGCTTCTGCGCCTCGCTGAATATTAATTAATAATGCCCGTCTAGGGTCGACTACTTGCTTCAATTGTTTTAAATTTCGCACTCTATATTGATTTGCAGAGACAATAATATCTCCAGCTCTCAGACCACTCCTCCAGGCGTATGAATTTCTCTTTATTTTGGAAAACAAAACTCCCTCCACCTGTCCTCTAGGGGTTGCAGCCAAAGTTACACCCGTTAAAACCCGGTGTAACCTTTTACCATCAATTTCAAGAGTTGGCTGTTTGCCAATGGTTGCTACAATAGTTTTAGTTAGTTGCCCTCGAACCAGCTCGATTTCAACCTTTTCACCAACCTGAAGTAAACCTACAATATTTCGTATTTGATGGCTGTTTTTTACTTTCTTACCATTTAAGGCAACAAAAATATCCCCTGTTTCAATGCCCGCCATGTCGGCTGCCGACCCTTTATCGACCTTGCTAACAACCGCTCCTTGTGAGTTCTTTAAATCAAACGCTTTAACCAGTTCGGGTGTTAAATCCTGCGTTGCCACGCCTAGCAAACCTCTTTTTACCTTACCATGCTTAACCAGCGTCTTTTTAAGCGTCATGACCATATTAGAAGGAATAGCAAAGCCAATACCAATATTCCCCCCACTAGGCGCAAGAATTGCCGTATTCATACCAACTAATTCACCATGCAAATTTACTAATGCCCCACCAGAATTTCCTGGATTTATTGAAGCATCTGTTTGAATAAAATCTTCATAGCCTTCAATTCCTAACCCTGCTCTGCCCAATGCACTCACAATACCGGAGGTAACGGTTTGCCCCAAGCCAAAAGGGTTCCCTATTGCAACAACAAAATCACCTACT
>JAJRUF010000151.1 GCA_024277935.1 Gammaproteobacteria bacterium | reverse complement strand
GGATCAGCATCTTAATGAAAGTGCAAATCACACTAGAGAAATCCGGGCACTTATAGCAATTGAACTGTGGCTTCGAAACAACTTCTAGGTGGTGTAGGCAAGCAGCTTGGTTTATATCAGGCTACGTTGTTAGTCTCTCGTTTAAGCGGTATCGTGCGTGATTTGCTGATCCTTCTTGTTGTGGGTGCCGGAACGCTCACTGATCAGATTTTCTTTATTTTTAGCTTCCCTGATATTTTCATGTCTATTTTGGTCGGTGGTGGAGCAATATTGTTTTTATCGGATCAGTATGATGAAAAAAACAACCATAATATAAGCTCTATTGCTCTTTCGGCAGCCTTATTCTATCTTTTTATTGCTATATTGTTTATTGGCTTCGAGTACATATTTAATTCCCCTGTCGGAAAACATCTCTATATAGATATTTCTACAAATGCCAAACTTAATGAGGCATATTTAATTTCTATTGCTGCGCTGCTCTTTTCATTGCCGATGGTAGCGCCTAATTCACTTTTTCTGCTTGACGAAAAGCTTTTCCTTCAGCCTTTAATGAATACTGTGTTTACAATTATGGTTATTGGTTTAATACTGGCTGCATATTATATGGGAGCATTGTCGACCACCAATGCTGCTGTAATTGTTGTTGTAGCAGCATTTTGTCGTTTATTGATATCATTTGTAGTGTCTATGAAGGTATTTAAGGCAGAAGATAGAGGTCTCACGGTGCTGGGTGATATTTCATTTTATAAAAGTCTGCTGTTGTCAGGGCTGAGTATAGGTGTGCTTGTGCTGCTACCTTTTATATTTAGAGCAAAACTACCTGAGTTTGGTGAGGGTTTATATGCTAGTTCGACTATTTATTTTAAGTTTAATGATCTTGTTCTGGCTTTTTTTGTTATTCCAATAACAACCCTGCTTCTAAAAAAGCAACATCAGTATGATTCAGTGTCAAAAATGCTATTCGTTGTGCTTTTGTTTAGTGTGCTCATAGCTGTGTTTGTTTCGGTCGGTGCTTATATGGTTGCGCAACTAAATATTAATATCCCCATACTATCAGCTTCTCCCATGTTGGCTGTGTATGTTGCTATTTGTTTGGTCTTTTCTTCAGCAGCGTATATTGTATCTATGTACCTGGTAACAAAGAGGCGGCACAAATTATCAGCTGTTGCAGCAATTTTGGCTCTATCCTATCTTTTCTTTGAACAGAATAATGGTGTAGGTGAGCTTGTTAACTACTTTTATAATCTTTATATAAGTTATTTTATCTATATGGTAGTAGCGCTAATCTTCTTTAAAATAAGTAGAGCGGTATATGGTGAAAACGTCCATTAATATGTTTAGTGTTTATGTCGGCGCTTTTGTAGCTGCGTATATTTCCTCAGTGTTATATTTTCCTGTTGAAGTTGGAGGCACGGCCATTGTTGGTCGAATTGTTCCATTGTTGATACTAATGCTTGTGATTGTTAATAATATTAAGAAAAAATATATTGTTCATAAATATACGCTGGTTCTTATATTAACTATGTTTATAGGGGGGGGGAGTGCGTTTACGTCAATGAATAGTATTCTATTCTATCTTAACTTTGTTCTATTATCGTTGGCGACATATTTGTCGAGTACCTTGTTGTTTGAACGGTATGGAGAGCTGTTTTTTTATAGAGTCATAAAACATATAGTCATTTTTTCTGTATTTTCTTCAGCCCTGGGTGTTTTTGAATACTATAATTACAATACAACTCTACAGCTATGGTTTTTTCGAGGTTCACCTTATTATTTGTCAAAGGGACAAGTCTCCTCTCTGTATTCAAATCCCAATATTTTCGGGATAATGACAGCTATTTCTATCCAGCTGACTTTTATGACTTATAAATCCAAGTGTCTTAGTAAGTCATTAATGTTCTTATTTACGTTTGTGTTATTTGTTGGAGTTCTATATTCAGGTGCAAGAATGGCGCAGGCACTGGCTGTTCTTGTGCTCTTGTATAATATGTTTGATCGTTTGGCACTATCTCCTTTTAAAATGGTTTTTATTAGTTATGTTGCGCTAATATCAATGAGTATCGGGTTTGGTTACTTATTGCCATTTATAGATCTCAATTTTATAGATGTGATATGGGGAGTGTCAAAAAACATTTTTCTTGAAAATGTTTTTTTTGGTGTAGGCATGGGTAATTTACAGGATCTCATTCCAAGCAGTAGCAGTCTAATCCATTGGTCTCAGGGGCCAAATAACTTTGTTTGGGGCTTTTTGGCTGAGTGTGGCTTGATTTTTTTTATGATGTTCTCGTATTTGATATTAAAGCCTTTTCTAGGTGCTAATAAACACAGTGACTTATATGTTAACTTAGCGTTCTTGATGTCAGTTATGTTGATTAGTCAATTTTCAGAGCACTTTATTATATATGTATCCCCATATGTAATGATCTTCTTTTTAATACTTGCGGTAGCATCTAAGCCAGTAAGATTTGGTTCTTTTTATGGTAGTTATAAATGACTGAGGTTGTAATAGTTACATATGGAGGAGGGCACGCTCGTATGCTCGCTCCAGTTGTTGAACGTTTAAACCATTATGAACATATAGAAATATCTATATTAGCTTTAACGACAGCCGTTTTGGAGTTTGACTCAAAGACTGTAAACATATTGGGGTATAAGGACTTTTTTTCTAACGATGATGATGTAGTTCATTATGGAAAGATATTGGCTAGTGAACTTGAGAAAGTTATTGACTATGATGAGTCTGTTGCCTATCTGGGG
>JAJRUF010000150.1 GCA_024277935.1 Gammaproteobacteria bacterium | reverse complement strand
TTCTACTTATCCAGCTGCTAATTTTACACCAACTGTTCTTTTTGTTGATGCTTCAGCTGCAAGTAGCGTCTCAACAGGGGAAAAATCTGCATTTGACCCTAAGTATCCAGCGGCTAATTTTAAGCCTAAAGTTATTTATCCCTAATTAAGTCATAAAAACGCTTATAAATTTTTACCTTTATTTCCCCAAGACTTCAAAAAAAAAGTTTTCAACTATACTTTATATTCACTTTGAATATTATTTTTTAATTATTAATTAAAAACAAATAAATTTAAACTTTTTACGGGGTTATAAAGTATGCAAAAGCAAAGCGGCTTTACATTGATTGAGATGGCCATTGTATTGGTTATTATTGGTCTCCTACTGGGAGGGGTATTAAAAGGACAAGAGTTAATTAAAAATGCCAAGGTAAGAAATACAATTAGTTCAATGGATGAACTGAAAGCCTCTATTTTTGGTTTTCAAGATCGTTATCGGGCTATGCCTGGGGATATGTTAAATGCAAGTACTCTTGTAGGTGCTAATGCGGTAAATTGTGTGGGCGGTGGCTGTGGAAATGGCGTGATTACCCCTTGGCCAGAAACATCTATAGTCACCAATAATCTATCAGTTGCTGGTTTTTATACCGGACCTTTTAGTACAACGATAATTAATGCAATACCTACAGCAGCTACAGCCCCCACTAATCCTTGGGGCGGTGCCATGTTTATTGCTTATTGGTACCCATTTAATGAAAATGGAGCTCGTTCAAAGGTCAATAGGTCTGGTATTTATACGGGGGGAAATATTAGTTCCGCAGTTTTGGCTGAGATTGATAGAAAAATTGATGATGGTAATCCTGGCTCAGGCTCATTTAGAGCGGGATATCCTTATGATACGGCAGCAGCTTGTGTCGCTAAAAATACGTGGGTTACATCGCCCCCTAGTGCTGATTGCGCAGGAACCAACCTGTATTAACCCATTTTTTCGAAAAGGATAACAAATAATTTCCCCTCTAAATAACTTATTAAAAGTTGAAGGCAGGAATAAAGAATGATAGCTTTACATCTATCAAATGTTTGCAAATATTATTCTGGACTTGCCGTTCTTAATAACATTGAGCTATCTATAGAACAGGGGTGTACTACAGGGTTAATTGGTGCAAATGGCGAAGGAAAAACAACACTTTTCAAATGTTTGCTGGATGCCTGTCATATAGATAGTGGCAGTATAGATATTTTTTCACTAGCGCATACGCAAGTTAAAGCCAGGTCTTACCTGGCTTTTTTGCCAGAGCATTTTCAGGCTCCTTTTTATTTAACAGGTAATGAATTTTTGCAATTAATGTTGAGTTTGCATCAAACTGATTTTGACCAGGAAGTATCTGAGGCAGTGTTAACTGAATTATTATTTGATCTACCGCAACTTAAGAAACCAGCAAGAAACTATTCCAAAGGTATGATGCAAAAGCTGGGGTTGACGGCTTGTTTGTGTAGCAATAAACCCATTCTTATTTTAGATGAGCCAATGTCAGGTTTAGACCCTACCGCTCGATATGCTTTAAAAAACTTGTTAATCAAACAAAAAAAACAGGGAAAAACACTTATATTTAGTACTCACTTATTACATGATATTGAGTCCACTTGTGATCGGATTGCTATTTTAGCTGCGGGGAAAATACGTTTTCATGGCACTGTAGAAAATGCATTGGATACCTATCAAGCAACGTCTTTAGAGCAAGCATATCTGCATTGCTTAGCCTCTTACCGTTAAAATTATGGACTATAATAATATCGAAAAACCAGTCAATCGCCGTCAGGAACAGCGAATGCTATTGCAAGGGCTTGATCTCAAAATAAAAAAAACAGTTTTTGGATTAAGTTCTAATTTGCAACACTATGAAAAATGCCGGTCAGTTGATTTAAGTGTCAATGGACTGGCTTTTTCTACCGATACTTTAGAGTTGAAAGCACTTGAAAAAGTTGAGTTTACTTTACATATTGAAGATCATGAAATTACGGGAACAGGTGTTATTTGCAATAAACGAGAAAATGACTCAGGCACACAATATGGCTTGATGTTTTTGTCGGTTACACCAGAAATTAGCACTGTATTTCATGCTGATGATTTGTCTACGGCAGAGTTAAAAAGTTTGTCAGAGAACTTAGCAGAGCAATTTGTATCGTCAATACATGATAGCAATAGCCCAGATAGAAAACTATTACATAACAAACAGCAGCAATTGTTTGATGCCTTTCGTTATTATTTGATTCGATTAGGAGAAATGGGCGTAAGAATGCCCAGTTTACAAGCTGAGAAATTAATCCACCCCATACAGGCGGTTAAAATTTTTCGAGAAACTGACCAAACCCTTTTATTACGTTGGCATAATTGTAAAACAAAGCAAACGGATGAGATGACTATTACCATTCAGCCAGAAGTATTAAGTGCTTCATTTCTGGTTAATAAACAACGGTGTAAAACAGTTTTTCAGGTGGTCGATTATTTAGGTCAGAAGATAAAAGAGCATATTCAGTTTATTTAGGGAGTCAGTAATAAATAATGTCCCCAGATCTCGCAGGATTTTTTTTCTCCTTGGCTCTTCTCAAGATAAGCATAGTCGCTCTATGTGCCGATTGAGAAGAGCCAAGGAGGGATAAAAAGACAAGAGAAGTGGATATATTACTTGTTACTGCCTCCCTTTGTATTTCCTGGTACATAATGCTTCAGTTATTTTAATGGGTGAAGACTATTCATTTAAGCGTTCTTCAAAGGGCGAGTTGTAGAGGATCAAAATTATTTTAACATATTGAATCAATAAATTTTGGAAGTGAGGCTTTAGCCTCGCACGAGTCAGGCGAGGCTAAAGCCTCACTTCCAAATGTTAGAATAAATAGTGTTAGTTACTTAAATTCACCTTTAAGAAGAAGCCCATGAGTAATCAGCTAGTATTTTACCATGTATGACGGCTTGACTCCCTCCTCTGCCCGGTCGAAATAACAAAATAGTCATTGAGAATCAAAATTGCGCTTATTTTTAAGTGCTTTTAAACGTTCATTTAAAAAGCGTAATTCAAAGGGATCAGTAATTTTATTTTCACTTAATAATCCACCAATTAATAGTTTAGCACTTTCATATTCACCTGCTTCTTCCAGCAAGCCTATTTCCATTTGTTTTGCCCAGCTTGGCACATTAACACCTGTTGCGTATCGCCTAAGTGTTTTGGCATATTGTAAAGCCAAAGCATTGTCGTGCAAACGATGTTTAGCCATAATAGCCGCATGAGCCAGCCAGCGCCAATACCGGTTAGGTTGCCGTTTAAATTGTTGTTCTATAAAGCTAAAAATCAAGCGTTGCTTTTCTGCATTATTCACATTCGCATAAATATAAGCAGCAGAAAATAGAGGGTAATGGCTACGTTCATCTAAAGCATTAATTTGTTGCAACCAGCTTATGACTTTAGGGTAGTCTAAAGCTTGAAGTGGTATGCTGATTCCAGCTTGATTATCAAACGATTGCAGCCAAAGCATTAGTACTTTAGCTAATACGCTAGAGTCTCCAACAGACAATAGTTGTAATTGAGGCTGAGTTGGCGCATTTGATAACAAAGATTGATGTATTTCAGTTGTCGATTTAATTTGATGCCAGATAAGCTGCATTGATAAACACAGCAACAGCAAAACCATCCAGATAGTGGGAATTAGGCGTAGAGGACGATAGCGTGCTGAACTTAGAGTAAGTCGATTGGTAAATTTCATATAGCTATATTCTTATCAATTAGAAACTTCTATCTGTAAACCTGTAAAAGCCATTATCAAATATTTTTCCTATAAAAATCCAGAAATGCTGCCGCTAACAACAGACATAAGTAAACAATAGTTTGCTGAAGAATGAAATTGATTTCCTCTGTGCTTACCGTACCATACATTAACCAGTCAGTCCGAGTAAACCTATCCAGCCTAGGTAACAAATAATCCAACACGCTTATAAATCCTTGAATAAATTGCTGGCTCACAGAGTCTGAATAAACTTTAAGTGGGTTGTGAGCCATTAATATAATAGCGGTTATTGAACGAGAAAGCAGGTAAATACCCATCACTGCCGCAAATGCGGTAGTGACTTGTCCTAAACTAAAACTACAAAGCAAACTGAAAGCTATAATAAGCCAGCTTTCCATTAGTAATGAAAAACCCCATAAAAAAGCTAACTCAAAATTATTACTGTATAAGGATAATAAAGCTGAAGCCATTAAACAAAACAAGGTTGCTAAACAGGCAAAACCAATAAACTTACCCAATACAAAAACAGGCCTGGAAATAGGCAAAGAAAAATATAATAGTAGCATGCGGTCATTAATATCTCGCAAGATGCTGTTAATGGTAAATAGAGATAGAAAAAAAATAATGGCAATGCGCAAAAAAGCCGCCGTGATGGCCGCTTGTGTTTGCTGAGTTTCAGTAATAGTAATTTCACCAACAAAAAATGATAATGTCAAGGCAGTACTAAATATTACAATGGCACTGATAATGACTCGACTACTACGCGCTTCAAGTAGTACCGTCCAAGCAAACATTTTTAGTTGTGTTAAGGTATTTCTCATGGTAATCGCCCTGCATTAACCATTCGACTGACTAATACGCCTGGAACAACCCAGTTGACAATATCATCAAACTCTGTTCCCACTGTGCTGGTATAGTTTTTAGACACAAAGATCGCATCATTATCATTATTTTCTGCTTCATCAGCGGCTGCCGCAGCTGCCCTTTTTTTGGCACGCGAGACAATAACTGCGGGAACATTAACAGCCACTGTTGATCCACCCGCCGCATTAAGTACTTGAATATCTCCCGTGGAGCATAAAGAAAACGAAATATTAGGTGTTGGGGTACCACAGCCTGTGCCGTTAACAAGATCAGCATAACTATTGGTAACGCGGTATAAAAAAGCTTGTCCCCAAGCATCCTGTGAGCCAATTGCCAATGTTGCCCAGGGTAAGTTACCACGAACAGATTTACAATTATTACCCACTCGATTTTCAGCACCATCACCAGTGGTATCAGGACAAGGCAACCGACCATTGGCAAGGCTATACCCATAAATGGCTTCCAGAGATTGCGCCATAATTTGTTGTGTTTCATTGCGCCGTGAGTTTTCAATCTGAGTAGCTAGGGGTGCCATCAAGCCCCCTAACAACAAACCAACAACCACTAATACAATGGCCATTTCAATCAGACTAAAGCCGCTTCCTAGCTTAATAGCCTTTATTTTTGAGTTTTTTAAGGGCATGAACTTAAGGTACACACGTAATCGTTAAAAAATGCAGCAGCCGTATCGCTGCTAATAAAGTTTTCATCACCTGGAGGAATGTTGCCTGTGCTTAAATCAATCATATTGCCTGATTCCAGATAATTACTAAGGGTTGCTTTGTTTGTGCCCGTGATACGTTGTTGGGTATCACCTTTACGCCCTGCCACTAAAATAACAGCCGTTGTGGCAACTGTATCAACGGTTAAGCTAAGTGCTGCCGGTATACCTATTGCTGTTACCGTATTATCAATTGCATAAAACACAGTCTCTCTAAATGCAGGCCACCAGTTCCAGTTAAAACAACGAGTACCTGACTGCAAAGGATCCATAGGCCAGATAGGGCTAAGCCCATTGGCTTGAGAGTTGCTCAAATTAGAGGCAATGCGACCAAAACGTTGCTGAGTAGCATTATCATTGTAACTGGGGTTACCAGGGGGTATTAAAATGGCTGGCCAAGGCAGTTTCCCAGCATTATTCGCAGCATAACGGGCTAAACATTGTCTTACTCGCTTACCCACCCATTTTTGCATATATGTATAGTTTTTTTGCATATCCCTTGCGCTCAGTTTCATAAGGGTATCATTAAAACTTCTTGGTGCTTCGGCAGGTACGGGGCCTGAATCTATAAAAACTGAAAAATTAACTGAAGGAACAGGGCTTATTGGCTGGCCTAACAACGTAGCTGAGCCATAGCTACCATTAGCATTATTAATATTAGACAGCTGCTCAAAGTAATTTCGCGTTAAATTAACGCCATCAACGGCACGGGTACTGCCGCATTCTGTCGTATTGCCCGCAGTTACGGAGCGGTTTTGCTTAGCAACGGCTTTACCCGCAGAAAAAATAATCGCTATGGCGGCATCCTTATTATTTAAACCATTAAGGGAGTTTAGCTTGGCATCAAATAATAAAAACTGACCCTCAGCATCAGTTGACAAAGCTCCTTGGGGAGATTCTTTGTAGGCACCAGAAACTGCATACCATAAGCATTCACCCGCACCGTCTCTTAAAGCGGGTAATCCCAAGGTTTTCCAAGGCAAACGCCCCATAACTGAACTATTAACACCACCACATGGCGAATCAGCCAAGCCATCACCAGTGCGATCAGGACAGGGTAAATATCCAGGCAAGCGATTAAGATTCTTATCGCCATAACTAATAGCATACCCCAGCAGAGCTTGTTTAGCTTGGTTTAATACTTGACGTTCTGAACTGAGCCCCGAAATATTAGCAATATTTAACGCTTTTAGTAATAAGGCACTAGCGACTATAATGCTAATCATCACAAACATCAGTAAAGCGGCACCGCGATTTTTTCTTATATTTATGCCTGACAACCCCTAACTCCTAAATTTATTGAAATCTTACTGCAAATATTTACAAAGTTATTTCATTCTCATGCTTTGAGAGCTACTCGACCCTAACAGGGTTTTCTCTAGCCCTTCTGTTTCTGATTCTTTTCTTTCATCTTCGGCTTGTTTTTCTTTATTTTTAAGTGCATAAATATCTATTACAATACGGTTATCAATATCTAAAGTCTGCCCTGGACTTAACTCGGCTCTATCACCTTGCAAGTCTACAGAAACGTGGTTTTTCGGCGAAATCCAGTGTCGTACATGGTATTTCCTTTGTGCACCTTTTTGCTCTACCCCATTAACCCAAATGGTACTTTTAGCATGTTTCGGCTTAACAAAACCATTTAGATAAATATATTGAGATTCCGTATTTTGTTGTTCATCTGCTTTACTTTCAACCGTGTTGTGATCTAACTGTATACGTTGTTCTAGGGTCATAAATAACCGGCCAAGAGCACTGCTACTATTCGTTGTTAGTAGTAACATCAAAAAAACCAGCAGATTAACTAATTTATGTTTCATGGTATTGCTCCAAGCTCATCATCAAAAGCATCAGTAGGCCGTTTATCAATTTCATACCATTCAATTAAACATTGTGCAGTGATATTCGTTTTATTGGGGGTAAAGTGTGTTTTACCCCCATTAATAGCCATTGCACAGTGCTCCACACTAAATAACCCTAAACCTGCATTATTTAAACCCTGAAATAATTGTAATAACTGTTCTTCGTGAACCAGCCCCATCTGCATATCAATAGCCGTGGAAAAAACTGTAAAATCGCCGGATAAGGCATTCGCATAATTATAATTGATATGTCTTGCCTTAATATTATAAGTCATTGATGGTAGTTGTAATTTTTCTCCTTGGCTATTGATACGTTCCATCCAACGTAATTTATCGGGTTTACTAAAAGAAAACCCCGTTAAATCAGAATATTTTGTATGTAATTGCTGATACAGTTTTATCCCTTGCAGACGTGTTTCTAATTTTTCTAATGCTGTAGGAACAGCACTATTAATAAGCGAAAGCTCTTGCTTGGCTGCATTCTGAATGGAATCAGCTCCCATAAAACTAAGCAGTGCAAACAATAGACTTGCTATAAAAATGATAATAGGCGTTTTTATTAGCGCGTAATCAATATTATCCATTATTCCTCTGCCACTGTATTTCCAGAATAAAATCAGTTTTTTTATCCTGACTTTTGATTGCTCCACTGGTTTCGTTGTCTGCGGATATATCTATCGGTAATTTAACTGTCTGAACATTTAAAATTTTTTGATTGTCTAATAACCGCATTTTAAATTGTTCAATCATTACCAGAATATGGCGATAACTTCCGTCAAAACCACTAACTTTTGCTTGCAAACTAATAGGCACGGTTTCTATTACTGGCTCAGCAACTACCTCATTATCCATTGCTGAGGGATCCATAAACCCATCTGTTTGCTGTTGTATACCCTGTTCACTCTGTTTGCCCCATTCAAGCTTGGTTAAAATAATTTTCGGCGAGTTTTCTAACGCAAGGCTGATAGCATTTAATAGTTTATCTGGTGATAAGCTGGCATTTTTTAATTGCTGATAAAGCTTTATTTGTTCGGCTAACTCAAAGGGGTTAAAGCTTTTAAATAAAGGAGGTGTCTGAGTCATCGTTAATTTCTTCAGAATGGTATTACGTTGCTTACGCAAATCATCTTCCTGATCATATAGGCTAGAAGTTGACATGATTTGAGTAAAAGAATATGCCAGCGTGACAAGGACAATAAGCGCACTACAACTATTGAGTACAACCTTTACTACATAATGAAAGTAGTAAAAATGACTTTTGGGTTCATGATAATGCGAAGGCAAACCCCTTTTTTTAGCTGCTAAGCCACTGATATAGGCTGGTAAACTCTCATGACTATCAATTTCATAACCCTGTGCCTGAGCAAAATCATTGGTCAGTAATAAAGTAGGCCTTATACGAATATCAGAAAAGTCAATTTGCTCAAACAGGACTTTACCCATTTTACCCGAAGCAAAAAAATAGACAGCTAAATTATCCGTATTGGTAATATTAAAATGGCGAGCAATAAACCGCTCACTTCGATTGACATCCTCTTTAATTTCAGCCGCTAATGCCTGTTGATCAGCTTCATTTATCTGTTTAAATCGACTGAGTGCTAAAATATTGTTGTTAAAAAAACTTTGCCTTAGTAATATGCCTTGTTTTGTTCTACTGATACTGATTAATAATTTATATTGCTTACCCTGCAATTGCTGAGCAAAAAATTCCATTAAAACAGGTAAAGAATATAAACCAGACACCCTCACTTTTGCTTCAAACAGAGATTGTAACCAGCGGTTAACGCTTTTTTCTTCTGTAATTGCTGAAAATAACACTAAATCATCTCGACGCTCAGTATCACTACGCCCCTTATAATCAGTATAAATAAAATTAAGTCCAGCAAACATTTGTCGCTGTTTACGAGTAATCATTGCCTTTCGGTCACGTGAGTTTAAATGCGGTAAGGACTCTAGTGAATACATTTCTTCCAGAATATCAAACACCACTTTAATAGGCTTGTTCGCATGACTCTGAAAATATTCTGTTAATTTTAGCGTTGCCTGATCGGTATTTTCCAGACGTAAATCTTCCGCTAATTTTTTACCATACCACCGGTAAATAATTAATGCTTGATTACTGATATAAATTATTGCTTTTCCAGCCATAGTTACATTTTTATATTAGAAATAAGGTCGTAAATCGGCCCTAATACAGACACCATAATCCAGCCAATAATAGACCCCATAATAATAGTCATCGCCGGTTCAATCATTGTTTGCAGGTTATCAATAGCATCATCAACATCACGTTTATAAAAGTAGCTAACATTTTGCAAAGAGGTCGATAAATCGCCTGTTTTTTCACCAACATTAATCATGCTCATAACTAAACGGGGAAATATTTGGCTCATTTCAAATGCTAAACCAATCGTTGCTCCTTCAATTACCATAGTACGAATATTGTATAACGCTAACTCGATGGCTTTATTGTCAACAATAGACTCCGTGATTTTAAGGCTCTCAATAACGGGAATGCCCGACTGATAGAGCAGTGCAAAATAGTTGGCAAAACGCGCTAAAATAATTTTTTCGATGATGGGACCAAACACCCAAACTTTTAGTTTATATCGGTCAAATAATAGCTGGGCTTTAGCATTACGTTTAACCAATTGCTGAAAACTTATAAACAAAACGACCGGGGTAGACAAAACCCAAAACCAGTTGGCAACAAAAAAATCTGAAACAGCAATTAATATTTTGGTATGCAGAGGCAACTCTTGTCCCATAGTGGAAATAAATGACACCAATTGAGGCACCAGAAAAGTCATCAGGAAAAAGACCACTAAGAAAATAACAACGGCCATAAAGGCAGGTAAAGTCAAAGCCTTTTTTGTTTGTACAATCAGCTCATCTTGCCAGCTTAATGTTTCGGTTAAATCTTTTAATACATGGGGTAGTTCGCCACTTTTTTCACCTGCATTAACCAGACTAACAAAGGAGTTATTAAAAATACCAGGAAATGATTTGAGTGACTCAGAAAAAGTTTTACCTTCTTTGATTTCACTGATTTGAACCCCAATAACTTCACTTAAATAGCTAGGGGACAAACTTTCCTGCAAATCACTCAAGGCATCAATAATGGGAATTCCTGAATGGATCATTTGTTGTAGATAAAAACAATAGTTAATTATATCTCTACGGTTAACGCTCTTGTTTTGTAAAAAACCAAATATCGGTGTGTACTCTTTACAGGAGATGATTTCCAATTTTAATTTGGCAAGCAAAGTCGTTAATTCACGCTCTGAATTACAAGTGTGCGTGCCTACTGTTATTTTTCCATCCTGATTAATTGCTCGGTAGCGAAATTGTGCCATGGCAATACTTAAAGCCTTTGAGTAAGATCAACGATACGGGACAATTCTTCGATACTAGTTGTCCCGTCTATGACCTTGACAACACCTTCATCAGCCAGACTTTTAAAGCCATTCTGTTTTGCCCGTTGTTCAATTTCTTGAGCGGTTGCTGATTTAGCGATACAGTTATCCAGATCAGTATCTATGCGCAATACTTCTAAAATCGCATGACGGCCTTTATAGCCTGTCTGATAGCATTTTTCACAACCTACCTCCTTGTAAATATGTGTTTGTTGATCTGTCATTCCTAAAACTTTTCTTTCAATATCTTCTGGCTCATAGGCTTGTTTACAAGCATCACATAATTTACGAATTAAACGCTGCGCAACAATGCCGATAATATTGCCAGTCATAATGCTATTTTTAACACCAATATCCTGCAATCGAGGGAAAGAGGCGACGGCAGAATTAGTATGCAAAGTAGTAAATACTTTGTGCCCTGTCATTGCAGCCCTAAATGCCATCGTTGCCGTTTCACCATCCCTGACTTCACCGACTAGAATAATATCTGGATCTTGACGCATTAATGAGCGGATACCACTGGCAAAATCCATTTTAAGTGCGGAGTTGATTGAGCTTTGCCTGACCATCGGCAGTGGGTATTCCACCGGATCTTCCAGCGTCATGATATTAACCGAAACATCATTTAAGTGATTGAGCATGGAATAAAGTGTAGTCGTTTTACCACTCCCTGTAGGCCCTGTAATAATGATTATTCCTTCAGGTCTCGCCATCATTAACTGCACCTGGGACATGGCATGGTCACTCAGTTCTAATTGCTCTATGGGCACAATACCTTTTTTACGATCTAAAATTCTCAGGACAATATTTTCGCCATACACGGTAGGTTGAGAGGCAACCCTGAAATCAATTTCATGACTCCCTATGGTCATGGTAATACGCCCATCCTGTGGCAGACGAGTTTCAGTAATATCCATATTAGAAATAACTTTTAACCTCACGACCATGGCTGCCCAAAATTTATCATGTAGACTTCTGACTTGCCTTAAAACACCATCAATACGATAACGGATACGCAAGTATTTAGCTTCAGGTTCAAAATGTATATCCGAGGCTTCTTTTTTTACCGCATCAAATAATAAAGCATCTATTAGACGAACTAATGGGTGGCTGGACTCCTGTTGTAATTCTTCCTGTTCAAAAGATCCGTATGTTTCCAACTCATGTAATATACCGTCAATGGATAGTTCAAAACCATAAAACTGATCCAGCGCATATTCCAAGTCAGTTTCACTGACCAAAATGGGTTCAATATCATATTCAGTACCAATAATGCCTGCGATACGGTCAATAACGACAATATTAAAGGTATCGGTCATGCCTAATAATAATTGCTTTGTTTCACTATTCAGACTGATAGGCAAAACATGGTATTGTCTGGCAGTTGTCTGATCAACTACTTTTAATGCAGCATGGTCTGGAATCAGTTTTTTCAAACTAATACTTTGTTGGCCCAGTGACTCACCCAATACATCTCGTAATATTTCTTCACTGATAAACCCGAGTGAAACTAATACTCGGCCAAGTTGGTCACCATTGGCTTTTTGCTCTATCAGTGCAATTTTCAGTTGATCGGAGGTGATTAAGCCTTCATTAATAAGTAAATCACCTAATCGAACTGGTTTTTTTTCAGCCATCTTATTTATTGCCCCTGCAATTGTTGTATCCGCTGTTCCACCACAGATTTATCAAAGCTAGCAGGGGTGTTTTGGGCTAGCTGTAATGCTTGTCGGTAATAACGTAAAGCGATGCTTTTTTTTCTCAGGTGCTCCAAGCTAATGGCAAGATTAAAATGAAAATCCGCATTGTTTGGACTGCGTTCAATTGCACTAAAATAAGCTTGTTGAGCTTCCTGCCAGCGTTGTTGCGAGGCATATAAATTAGCAAGAGAAGCATATACCTGTGCATTATCCGGAAATTTCTGTTGTAGGATTTTATAACGACTTTCAGTTTCTGCTGGTGTTTGGCTTTTTTGCAGGCGTATTAATGCATTTCTGGCGATAGTCTGATTACCATCCAATCTCAGTACTTTTTCAAATAAAACTTGTGCTCGTTGTACATAACCATATTGCTCTGCAACTGTCCCCAAGCCTAATAATGCATCCATATTTGATGGTTGTTTCCTTAATATTTGTTTGTACAGTAATTCGGCATTCGCTAAATCGTTATTTCTATAGGCTTTATAAGCTTGATTCAATGTTCGAAAAATGGCAGGTTGCTGGCGCTTTACTCTTACCCTTACGGCTTTAGGGTAGGCAATAACACTTTGTTGATCTGGCTCAATAATAAAGTCAGTACTTGAAGTCGTTGCTTGATTTTCTAATGATGATATTGGTTTTGCCATACCCATCAGCGTATAGTTTTCTTTGCTTGGTTCTTTGTCTGTTTTTATTTGTTGATTATCTAACGATTCCTTTTCTATTTTATTGTCAGGAGCAACAAGTGTATCGTCTAGGACAGTATCATCCAGATATAGCTCCTCTGATTCATAAGTATTGTTACTGTAATTAGACTGTGTTAAAGAATATAAATACCAGCCACATGCCAACAATGCGATAAGTAATAATAAGCCCAGCCACAAATAAGGTGAGTTCTTTTTATGCTGGCCTGAAGTTTGTAAAACACTTTGTACCGTGTCTTGATCTACAACCCGTGTTTCTTTCTCGGTTACATCTACCAACGGTTCAGATTTTGAACTTACTTCTGCTGTATTGTCTATCTTATCAAGCTTAGTGACTAGGGTTTCAACTTGGTGGGGTAATTCTAATACGCTCTCTGACTGAGTTTTTTCCACCTCCTCTGCTACTGGGTCAGCTACAATATGATCACCAGTTTCGAGTTCTAAGGTAGAACTTGCATCTAGTGTTATATTTGAAGCCCTTTTAACTGCCAATCTTTGAAGCTCAAGTTCTTCCCTGCCCTCTAGACTCAATGCTTGATTGTTAGCAGATTCTTTACTAGCGGCTGATTTAACAGTTGGCTGGCTTGGTGGAGTGCTTTCAATGGATAAATCAAATTTAGGCAAAACATCCAGTTCAACCAGACGTGAGTTTCCCTGACCAGCTTCAGACTTTGGCTCAGGTGCGGAGCTAGAGCCTACAGCTTGCTCCTCTGTTGTTGAGCCAAGATTTTTTTTTTGGTTTTTTTCTTGTTCAGCCTGTTTTAAAGCATCGAGTAGTAAACTCATTTTAATTCCGGTACTTTAAATTCTACGGGATCATTATGTAAATATTGATCAAAATCTCTCAAATCATTAGCAATACTCGCCGTTTTGATAATTCTTGGGCGTAAAAAAACAACTAATTCGGTTTTTTTATTGGTTTTGCTTTTATGGCTAAATAAATTATCAAAATAGGGGATTCTACTGAGACCAGGTGTACCTGTCGTTTTATTTTCTACGGTATCTTGCATTAGTCCACCAATCACACCTATATCTCCATCATGTATTTTTAGAATTGATTCCATTTCTTGAACCTGAATAACGGGAATTTTACTTTTGATATTCGTTAAAGAAGGATTAGGGTCATCAACTGATCCGACTTGACGAGATATAGAGGGTCTAGCATTAATAATCACCATACCATTGGAACTAATTTGTGGCGTTACATTCATTACTAAGCCAATGGGTACTGTATGTAGTTGTGTTTCAATAGTTTGAGTGACCACCCCTTGAGTGGTATCAGTTTCTACAGTAGTCGTAAAATACACACTATTAGTAACTACTTTTAACACTGCCGTCTGATTGTTTAATACCATCAGTTTTGGACTGGATAAAACTCGAGTATTGCCAAAGATATCTAATAATTTGACTGATGCAATAATATCTTTACCTTTTATTGCTAGCCCAACAGGTGTAGCTGCTGTAACAGTATCTTTTACTAAGCCAGCAAACTCTTGAGTCAAAGAATATTTACCTTTATCAGCTAATACAGTCCAATCAATTCCCGTTTGATAATCATCATTTAAAATAACTTCAACGATGGTTGCTTCCACTAACACTTGGCGGTTAGCATGTTCCACTATATTATCAATATATTTGCGTATTTCAGCATGTTGCATTTCTGTGGCTTTAATAGCAATTATCCCAGTTTCTTGATGTGCAATAATACTATTTTCCTGATTTTCTCCCACTTCTTGTTCTGATCCTATTTTTTGTTCTTTGTCTCTAATACTGTCCCTATTACGTAAGATGGCTCGTAAATTATCCAGTAAAGTTTCCCAAAATAAATATGACGAGCTTGAAGTCACTTTAGTAGAGGAATTACTGCTTCCGTCACCGCCATCATTACCCGCACCTGATCCTGTTGATGCTACCTGAGTTGAAATACTCACTTCATTAGTACTGCTACGGCTCATATTAATATAAGGGATACTGTACTGGACAAAATAAGGTGTATCAGCAGAAATAACCAAACTATCATCTAAAACCTGGTAGCGAATGCCAGTTTGCCTTTTTAAACGTTCCAGAATTTGTAGCAAAGTTTGGTCTATCGCATTTAGTGAGACATTACCCGTAATACCAGGGGCAATATCAACATTCATTTTGGCATCTCTAGCCAAAGCAAATAGTAATTCATTCACTGGTAAATCATGCACTACAACAGTAAATAACTCCTCCGGTTTTTGTTGCATGGGGGGCGGTAAGATAATATTGTTTAATACTGGGGTGGGAATGCTTAAATCATTATTTACTTCAGCGTTGCCTGTTCGAGCAACAGGCTTAATATGTCCAGATGACTCTTTAAAAGGCTTCTGAGCACAAGCACTTAATACTAACAATGCACAAATTAAAAAAACTTTCATGGGCAGTAGTTCACATTTTTTTTCATACTCTCAAATATAGCCCATGACCGCTGTAATACAATTTAAAATAGCAAAAAAATTGAGAGTCCCTACAGTTTAGCGACTCACGATCAATGGCTAGTCATTGTTAGTGGCTCATGCTTTGGTCTGTATTGAGAAAAATAACTAAAGCATTATTCTCGCAGTTAAAGCTGAGAACCAATCATTTAGAATAAACGTGTTATTGGTTTATCTACCGATATTTTATTGATCCTAGCAATAAATGGCTTATTTTTCTTTAGCTGAGGCGGTAATTGAGCAAGTATATTTTTAGCTTGATGATAGCTGTCAAATTGTGCTAAAAAAACTTGATAAACGTGATCTCTCAGTGGATAAAAATAAGTCAATTTATGGAATTTCACCGGTATTAAACGGGCAATGGCTATTTGTTGGTTTTCCTTTTCACTCAAAGGTAGCCTTAATAATTGAATAACATAAGCGTTCTCATTAAACTGAGGTTTCGGTTTGTTGGGTTCTGTTGTTATAATTTTAGCCGCTTCAGTGAGTTCTTTTGCCTTAATATTTAGCGGTTGAGTCGGACTGACTTTGTGTTGCATCGTTTGTGCTTGAACCGGTAATAATTGTGATGTTTTATGTGAATCTGGAATATCAAAGCTATAGAAAACAATAAGCGTAAACAATATTGCTAATGCAATAGCAGAAAACGCCAACACATTTGAGGTTTTGTTCTCTGCTGTTGCTTTAAGTGCAATCAATAAACCGACCTTTTTGGACTGTTTACTAAAAGCTACCAATAAACAATTATCAGCAAGAATATTAATCCGTCGTAAAAACCCAGCGGATTTAAAAGTAATAACTCTGATAGCAAGATTTGAAAAAGGAAAAGCACCTTGCCCCCCCGCTTTTTGCATTCTAAAGTATAAATACCGGCCAACTTCAGTATTTGTAAGAGGTGGTAAATAAAAGCTATGAATAATACGTTCTTTAATTTGCCTTACTTTATGCTTGTTTAATTTTTGGTCGAGTTCTGGTTGTCCAAACAAAATGATTTGTAATAGTTTGTGCTGTTCTGTTTCTAAATTACTCAACATTCTAATTTCTTCTAATGTTTCCAGTGGCATGGCCTGGGCTTCATCAACCAATAAAATAGTTTGTTTGTTTTGTTGATGTAGCTCTAACAAGCGATTATGCAAAAGATGTAACAGACGTACTTTATCTTCTGCATAATCAACACTTA
This sequence comes from Gammaproteobacteria bacterium, assembly GCA_024277935.1. Taxonomy (GTDB): domain Bacteria; phylum Pseudomonadota; class Gammaproteobacteria; order Methylococcales; family Methylomonadaceae; genus QPIN01. Next base: position 620 of record JAJRUF010000150.1, on the reverse strand, counting down.
ACCCCAGTTCAATAGCTATGGCATATAAGATTTTATCCGCAGATATGTTTGAGTTTAACAAGTAGAGAACTTCAAACTGACTGGGTAAGGAGCGCGCCAATAGACGAGATAATAAGGTTTTTCCACTGCCTACTTCACCCACGACTTTGCTAATTCCATCACCGTTACTGACCGAATAAATTAAAGCCTCTAAAATAGCTTTCCGGTTTCCTTCTGCAAAAAAACATGCAGTATCTGGAGTCAATTTAAAAGGTGCTGAGCTTAATTTAAAAAAAGATTTATACATGATTGAGCTATTGTAACTCCATAGATTAATTAGAAGTATTCACCAGTTTACAATCAAAGTAAAGGTTATCAAATCAGCATAGTTTATAGGGGGGGGAACAAACAAAGATAAAAAAATGATATGACTGGCCTTTATGTGAGTCATAAAGTTAAACCCTTAGGAAACTTTTTACAAAAAGTTAAACAAAGATAGGTTTTGTACGCGAGAATAAGCTTGTTGTGCTGCCTGCAATGCTGTTTGCTGTATATTAAATCGGCTTATTGCCTCGGCAAAATCAAGGTCTTTAATATCCGATAAAGTTGTTTGCATATCTAATACAAATTTATCATTTTGT
>JAJRUF010000149.1 GCA_024277935.1 Gammaproteobacteria bacterium | reverse complement strand
TTAAAATCAACCGATTTGATGAACCATGGGGCATTAATATGGAGAGCTTGTTGAAATAATTCTGTTATCATAAAAAAATGGTGAGGGTAGCTTATAGGTTCAGTAGATTATAATTTACCCACTCATTTTTCAAAAGAGCCGTAAAGATTATCGTTATAAGCCTCTAAAAACTCACAAGCTTGTTTTTGACCTATTCTGGATTGTAAAAAATAACTGGTTTCAGTCATAACCGGCCATGTGCAAATCAATGGACTCTCTATCTGATTTAAAACTTCAACGGCCCGACCGTGAAAGCGATCACCTTTACTGAGTAAAGCCACCCAAAAACCTGTATCAGCGATGATCAAATTTTTCATCAAGATAGCCTGCTACATATTTTTTGTAATGGATTGATCCATCCTCAGGACCTTGTCCGATACCAGCAAGTTTTTTCAGTAAACGCTGATTCTTTTCTTTAGCTGTTAATTCTGTTTTTTCATACAGCAAGTCCAAGGCTTGCTTGATAATTTCAGTGGTATTTAAATGTGTTTTTTGTTGAATTATCTTGAGTTTCTGTTCATAACTCTCATCAATACGGGCAGTAATTCGCATATTTCACCTTTTGTCAGACTGCTTGTCAGTCAACTATAACACTAACTCAAATAAATTCACCTACTTACTGAGATATTTCGGCTACCAACTTATAGTCCTCGAGCCATCTTAATTACTCTCGCTCCCATGCTCTGCGTGAATGCTTACAGGAATGCTCCGTGTTCCAAATCAAAGAATATTTGTCTGTCTTAAATGTGTAACCCTAAAGACAAACTAAATCATATTCTCGAATTATTTACTTGTGGTCAGGTTTTTACTTTATTGACTGATAACAATATTTTCTCGCCCTTGACCAACGCCTTAAATAAAGGCAAGTCACTTTGATATTTGCGCATTAATTCTGTATAAATCGCCTTTGCCTCTGTCTTTAACTGTTCCAAGGCTTCTCTTCTAAGCTCTCTGGCTTCTTTACGATCAACATCTAGCAATAGTTGTTGAACAATATTTTGCGCATTGGAAATATATTGATGCATGGCTGTATTTTTAAGACCTGCTATAAAATTTTTGTCATAGCCTGTACCAAACATTTTATTAAGTGCTTGAGACAAGCTATCTTTTACACTTAACCCAGCATCAATAACTTTTGTTACACGTTCTAAATGATTATCCCAATGTTCAGGCATTGAATATAGGTCGTATACTCGCCCAGTAATAGAACCTTGATCAGCAATATTTCCACCAATTAATAAATTCACTTTTCCCCCTACTGCTAATTTTCTATATTGGCGAACTACAAACGCAGGCGTTGATAAACTTTTCTCTGTTTCCTGACTTAACACATAGGCAGAAAAATTTTGCCAGCTCTGCCAATTTTGATCCTGGGCACAAACGGGAAATTCACCCTCTTCTTTTGTGATAGAAGGTGTATAAGGATGTGGCCACCATTTGGCATTGCCCTCTCTTCCTTTTTTGGTTGAACCATAGCTACCCATGTACTTTAGTCGAATAAATTCTTTGACTGATTGAGATGCTTCATGCCCACAGACATCACAAACACAAGGCTCATCCAATACAGGAAAATCTATATGATAGGCTAAAGCAAATAAACCACGCTCTAAACCTATTTGATGCGCATAATAAATATCACCCTGAATCGGGTCTTGCCACATTAGTGCATTATTAGGACTCTTTATTTCTCTTTCATTATTAAAATAATCAACGGCTATGGTATTGGCTAAAATCGTTGTTTTTAAATCCTGTCCTGCAATTAATGTAGATATTGCACCGCCGCCACGAATACCAGTGGCTCCTGTTGGACCGAAGCACTCACCTTTAATATTCATGTGCAGATTATAGTTCAACACATGAGTACAATCAGGACATATAACATCTGCCTGCGTTGTTTCTGAGAACAAACCGAGTGCATTAGGCGCTGTGCCACATTCAATGCCAGAAAATAGTTTTGTGACTGGAGCAAGAAATACTTTATTATCTTCGTCGGTCGTTGACCGCATAAAACACATTTCATCAAACCATTGCAAATCAACTGTTTCTAATGCTCGATTATATTGCGCTTCAGTTACGCCCTGTTTTAAATAGTTTTTTAACTCCTCTAATTTTGGCTTTAAAACCACTGTGCTTAAAGAGGCGAGCATCTGCAACATAGCCAGTTGGGTTTCATCAAAAGCATATTGCAGTTGATGATCTTCTGATGAGGTTAATAAAGTTTTTAAAGAAATCTTACCCGTTGTGGTCGAAATAAAATCATCGGTTAATAAATTCATGAGTCATCTCCCTGTGTAGCACAGACATAAACCAAGCGCATTGCCATTTTTCTAGGGATATTTGTGGTTAAATCTCTGACTTGTAGCGTTGCAATTTGATTTTCGGCAGCAACATCACTGAATATCTGACCTGCACGCCCTGTCGTTTTTAATGCATTGGCAGGGTTATTATTTTCAACCATGCTATCAAATAATGGACGCGTTAACGGGCAGGATTTACGTCCTTGAAATAACGTAAAAATAGGCGCTTTCACTTTTACACTTAACAACGTAATCGTTTCGTCATCGCCAGTGATAGCAAAGGAGTGTTCACTATCACACCAGTATTCACGATAAGTAGGTTTCGTCCCTTTTTGAATCTTACCCATCGGACTGCGAAAGTTTTGTACGGTATGGTAATCGACTATTTTCTGTCCCGTATTATTCACTTGTACGGCAATTCTAAGCTTATTAGACAGCGCATAAAGTTGCTTATGATTTTCTCGCGTTATTCCCAAAGCAGCACCTAATAAACCGATGACCGCTGAACGCGTCGGAAAATGATTTATCTTCCGATGCACATCAAAGGTTTGCAAACCGTAAGCCGACATGCCTTCAGTTTTTAATATTAAGGTTTTCATGCCCATTCCTTTAGTCTGCAAAAACAAGTTCACTCAATTTGCTCACTAACTTTATTTGCTCACTCTTGGTCGTGTCGGTCATATCAAAGGCAAGTGCTTGTGAATTTAGTTCATAGCCTGCCACTAACTTTTCGTAGTGATTCACTAAACTTTGGATTGATTTCTCCATCACTTCAGCATTATTTTTAATTCCTTTTCTAAAGGCATTCGCTAATGATAAAGGTTGATCTGATTGAGCAACTAAAACGAAATCGGCATGATTGTGTGCGGCAAAGGTTTTTTGTTTTGCCGATGGTGAAACCTGAGCAAAACAGCGAATAATGGTATGAATAATAGCGGTTAATTCTTGTTTGGATTTCTGGGTGTTTTTTGCCAACAAATCAACATTGATAGACGCATATCGATAAAACACTCCCGCACTAAATTCAGTGGTGCCAATATGCCCAGAACCTTGTTCAGCTAAATCATCACAAGCAGTAAACCAATCAACTTCTATGTCTGCACTATGGGTGGTTAAACTATGTGCAACACTCATTGCCGCTTCGACATTACGAATAGGACAGCTGGCATCCATGCGTCCAGATAAAGCAACATCCAATGTTGGAATA
>JAJRUF010000148.1 GCA_024277935.1 Gammaproteobacteria bacterium | reverse complement strand
GGATCAGCATCTTAATGAAAGTGCAAATCACACTAGAGAAATCCGGGCACTTATAGCAATTGAACTGTGGCTTCGAAACAACTTCTAGGTGGTGTAGGCAAGCAGCTTGGTTTATATCAGGCTACGTTGTTAGTCTCTCGTCTAACAGGTATCTTGCGTGATCTGTTGATTATTTTTGTTGTGGGTGCCGGAACGCTCACTGATCAGATTTTCTTTATTTTTAGCTTTCCTGATATTTTTATGTCTATTTTAGTTGGGGGCGGAGCAGTGTTGTTTTTATCAGATCAGTATGATGATAAAAAAAGTGATAATAATGTGCACTCTGTTGCTGTTTCAGCAGCCCTATTTTATCTGTTTGTTGCTGTGTTGTTTATTGGGTTTGAATACATCTTTAATTCCCCGGTTGGGAAACATCTTTATATCGATATTTCTACAAACGCCAATCTTAATGCGGCATATTTAATATCAATTGTGGCGCTGCTTTTTTCATTGCCAATGGTTGCGCCTAATTCAATTTTCTTGTTTAAAGAAAAGCTTTTCCTTCAGCCATTAATGAATATTGTGTTTACGATTGTGATTATTAGTTTAATACTGGCTGCATATTATATGGAAACATTATCAACCACATTGGCAGCTGTAATTATTATTGTGGCAGCTGTTTTCGCTTGTTGATATCGCTTGCAGTGTCTATGGGGACCTTTCAGGCAGGAGAAAGAAGTCTCACGATATTGGGAAATGTTTCATTCTATAAAAGTCTTCTACTATCAGGCTTGAGTATAGGCGTGCTTGTGTTGTTGCCTTTTATATTTAGAGCGAAACTACCGGAGTTCGGTGAAGGGTTGTATGCAAGCTCAGTTATCTATTTTAAATTCAATGACCTGACTTTGGCTTTCTTGGTGATTCCAATAACGACCCTGCTTCTAAAAAAACAGCACCAAGATTACTCAGTATCAAAACTGCTATTTGTTGTGCTTTTGTTTAGTGTGCTTATAGCTGTGTTTGTTTCGGTCTGTGCTTATATGGTTGCGCAACTAAATATTAATATCCCCATACTATCAGCTTCTCCCATGTTGGCTGTGTATGTTGCTATTTGTTTGGTCTTTTCTTCAGCAGCGTATATTGTATCTATGTCTCTGGTGAAGCAAAAACAGCATAAATTATCGGCAATCGCAGCAGCTTTGTCATTGTATTACCTTTTATATAAGCAGGGAAAAGGTGATAGTGATCTTGAGGCATATTTTTACGTTCTATATATGAGTTATTTTATTTATATGATAGTGGCGTTATGTTTTTATAAGGGAGGCCCTGTAAGTTTATTATTTAGATGTATGAAGCTAAGAGGTGAAGGAATATGATTCATGTTTTCTTTTTATCTTTGTTGTTTTCAGATGTCGTTTATCCGTCGCTGGATAAGGTAGGGGTCATTATTTTCGGTGTTTTGGGTTTAAGTTATCTTATTAAATATAAAAAGATGGATTTTCACTATGTGGAGTTTTTCTTTCTTCTTTATGTTTTATATTTGATGGTTACTGTTTTGCTGTATGATAATATCGGTAATGCATTGTTTTATATAGTGCTTTTTATGCTGCAGTATGGAATGTTGAATTATATTCTTGTTAAAAAGAAAATGGATTCAGGTTATATTGAGAAGTCATTTTTTTCGTTTATAAACTGGCAATCGGTAGTGGCGCTAGTAGGTGTTTTAGATTTTATTTTTTATTATTATGGGTTTCAGTCACCAATAAGAGATTACACATATTCTTGGAAGACTGATTCATTTTATTCAAATCCAAACCCATTTGGAATAATGTCAGCAATGGTGTTGTCATTAATGATGAGTGGTTGCATGTGCCAAAAGAAGTTAAAGTATTTTATTATTTCTGTAAATGTATTGGCTGTTTTGGTAAGTGGTTCCAGTATGGCGTTAATGTTGCCGGTTGTGTTTTTTGTGTTAAAAATAGTTGTAGATAAAAAAATCCTGGTTATTATGTCAGTCGCTTTTTGTTTTTTTGTTTTTTTGTTTTCGATTGCTGTTCCCATTGATTACAGTGATTTTTTTAATAAGAGGCTTGAGATATGGTCGTATGGTGTTCAAATGTGGGAGACGTCACCTTATATTGGTGTGGGCACAGGAAATTTTCAAATATACAATTATTTGATACCTGGGAATGATTCAATTGATTCAAGGTATGGTATGCATTCGATGTTTATGTGGCTGTTTGTCGAAACTGGTGTATTTGGTTTGCTAATATTTCTTTTGTTTGTCTCAAGTGTTTTTTATTTCGCAAGGAAGTATAAGAGAGATCAGTTTCTTGTGCCTCTAGTTTTGGTGTTGCTTGTTTCTCAGGTGACCGAATCTTTTTTGGATCACGAAGAAATATTTGTAATGATATTTTGGATCGTGATAGCGTCGAGTATGTCTGAAAAATCATGGTATTTAAATGAAAGGAAAGCATAATATACTTTTCGTTACATATGGAGGAGGACATGCCCGCATGCTTGCACCGGTTGTTGAGCGTATGATCCAATATAAGAATATAAAAGTATCTATTCTTGCTTTAACGACAGCCGTTTTAGAGTTTGACTCAAAGACTGTAAACATATTGGGGTATAAGGACTTTTTTTCTAACGATGATGATGTAGTTCATTATGGAAAGATATTGGCTAGTGAACTTGAGAAAGTTATTGACTATGATGAGTCTGTTGCCTATCTGGGG
>JAJRUF010000147.1 GCA_024277935.1 Gammaproteobacteria bacterium | reverse complement strand
CCAATTTTTTTATTTTTTTGGTATTTAAATCACCGGATAACTCAATCCAGAAAACACTGCCTTCGCCAATTTTACTGTTAACACCAATCGAGCCACTCATTTTTTCAATTAGTTGCTTGCTGATAGATAGCCCAATGCCAGTACCCTCTATTGTAGAGTCGGTACTTAGTCGGTTGAAAGGTTGGAATATTTCATCCAGGCGTTCTTCAGGTATGCCTCTGCCAGTATCTATTATTGAGATACGAATAATATTATGTTCTTTTTGAAAAATAGTTAACGAGATAGAGCCGTGGTTTCTATTATATTTAATAGCATTGCTTAGTAAGTTAAGCATTACCTGCTTAAGTCGAATATCATCAGCAATGACATAACCATTAATGTCTGTTTCTATATTAAGCGTTATATTGTTTTTTAATGCTAGTGGTAAAATCATTGAGCGACATTTTTCGAAGATACTGGATAAGTTAACTTTTTTCATAGAAAGTTGTAAGTGGCCTTTCTCAATACGAGAGAGATCGAGTATTTGATTAACCAGTTCTAGTAGAAGATTGCTGGCACTATTTATTTCATTTATATGTGATTGCTGTTCAGAAGATAATGTTTTGTCGTAGTCTAATAGTTGAGTGAAACCGAGGATGGCATTTAGAGGTGTACGTAATTCATGTGACATGTTTGAAAGAAAATCAGATTTAGCCTGATTTGCTTTCTCTGCTTCTTCTTTCGATTTTAATATGTCAGTTTCTGTCTGTTTTTTTTCTGTGACATCTAATGCCATTGCCGCAATGCTGATAATGTTATTTTTTTCATTTGTTATCGGTGTGACGAACCATTCGCATACTATCGGGTTGCTGTTTTTAGTTTTGTTTTTAAAAGTGATCCGAGTCAGTGCCTCATGATTTAGTAGTCGATCCCAAATTTTCTCAGCATCAGCCGAGCTATCTCTAGGGATGATTAAGCGCAAAATATTTTCGTTTATTGCTTCCTTGCGAGTGTAACCAAATATTTTCTGTGCGGCGGTATTCCATTCGGTGATATTTAAGTCAGGGCCAAATTCGATAATTGCAAGTGGTGTGTTTTGTAAATGCAAAGCCTGTTTTTGATGCATTACTGCAATGGCACGTTCACGATTATCTGCTTCAATACGTAACCGTATATTTTGTTGGGTATTATTAAAAATTCGTTTCCCAGCCGAGAGTGAGAAAAATATAAAAACAGCAAGAACAATAGAGGTAACATCAGAAAAATTTTTATCTTCAAAAAGAAGCTTAGCAATAAGCAATAAGCTAGAAGGGAGTAAAAACAGAGCGAGTGATTCCCAGCGGTAAGATAAAGTGGAAAGTGATCCAGCAATTACACCAACCTGGCACACAATAATAAATGCGAAATATTCAACATCTGTGGAGTAACCTAGCCATGGAAGTAAGCCCCAGCATAAGCCGGCCACAGCCGTGCCCACGAAAAAATGTTTTCGCCAGCGACTATCTAATTGTTGCTGTTTATTTTTTTTTGAAAAGCGATAACTATCTATGGCGCGGATAAACATGACGCCAAGTATTATAAGTAACCAGATGCTTAGGCTGTATTTTGAAACAACATGATTGTAAAGAACCGCATAAATAATTAAGGAAATAATGATAGCAGCAGTGAAAGAAAGACTTGTTCCTCCATATAGAAGTTTTATTTCTTCATAACGAATCTGTTGTCTAAGATTCTCTCTGTTCTGATATGTCTGGCTATTCATGAATGTATTACTCGTGTCATTATCAATTCGTTATCGCGGATCTATTCTATCAAAGCTACATGTTTTCAGCTGTTTTATTAAATTTTTATTGTATGGAATAATATCGTAGCAGGAAATATATATTGGTATTAGTGTTAAAGTTGCGTAAAAAAATCATACTTAATTTTCTTGCAGAGGCTTTATGTTAAAGGTGTTTTCTTAGTAATGGCGATAAAAATAATATACCAGGATGAATACTTTGTTGCGGTAAGTAAACCGCAAGGCCTGCTTTCAGTTCCAGGGATTGGCCCTGATAAACAGGATTGTATGATTTCTAGATTGTCAGCAGTAATACATGATGCCAAGGTTGTGCATCGGCTTGATTGTTACACTTCAGGGATTATGTTATTTGCTATAGGGAAAGAAATGCAGCGAGCATTGAACCGGATTTTTCACGATAGAAAAATAGATAAAGAGTATATTGCTGTTGTACGACAATGGTTAGATGAAAATAATGGCGTAATAAAATTTCCTATGCGTTGTGATATTGACGATCGTCCACGACAGATTGTTGACTATGAGCACGGCAAAGCGGCAGTGACATATTGGCAAGTTATGAATAGAGATAAAGATTCGGTAAAGCTTCTACTTAAACCTGAAACGGGGCGTACTCACCAACTAAGAGTGCACTGTAAAGCGATGGGGTATCCAATAATAGGGGATGGGTTATATAGTGATGATGAAGTTAAACAACCTAGAATGCTGCTGCATGCTGATAACTTGTTATTTAATCACCCTGTAACACAGAAAAAAATGCATTTGTTTGATTCATGTGAATTTTAAATCATAGGTATTACTGCCATTTAGATACAACGCTATAGTTTATTAACTCACCGTCATAATCAAATATGGCACCATCTCGTGTTATTTCATGAAGAATGAGCTTGTTTGAAATGTATTCACCTTCTTCCATAAAATTATTATTAATGACGATACTGCGTTGCAAAGGGTTTGTTGAATAAACATGTGCTGAAACTGTAATAGGAGGTAGTTTGTTTTTTATTGATTCAGGTAAATCGTAATAGTCAGTTGGTGTTTGGTTTGCTCTGGTTTTTTTCGGTGCCTTTACGGTATTTTTTGTTATTACTTTAAGCGGCGCTTTTTTAGGGGTGGTTGCGGAAGTGCTTTTGGTTGGATTAATATT
>JAJRUF010000001.1 GCA_024277935.1 Gammaproteobacteria bacterium | reverse complement strand
CGTAATACCTTTAAATCAGCTGCTTGCTTATAGCCTATTTCAACTAATGTTCCACCGGTAAAGTCGATACCTAGCTTTAACCCATTTATTGCTAATGAAGCAATCGAAACAATAATCAATACGCTGGAAAAAATTAGCGCTAATTTACGCTTACCTAAAAAATCTATATCTTGTTTAAACATCTTGTCTGTTCCAGTTAAGCACTATTAAATTGATAATTTTTCGATATGACGATTGCCATACATCCAGTTAACCAACATTCGAGTTCCCCAAATTGCAGTAAACAAAGAAACCAAAATACCAATTGATAAAGTGATAGCAAAACCTTTTACAGGCCCTGTACCAAAACCAAATAAGACTAAAGCCACTAAAAGGGTCGTAATATTGGCGTCCAAAATAGTCACAAAAGCTTTCTCATAACCAATAAAAATACTAGACTGAGGGGTATTGCCAATCTTTATTTCTTCTTTAATTCTTTCAAAAATAAGTACGTTAGCATCAACAGCCATACCCACTGTTAATACGATCCCGGCAATACCTGGTAAGGTTAAAGTTGCTTGTAATAAGGACAAAACAGCCACAATAACAATTAAATTAAACCCTAATGCAACATTAGCAATTAACCCAAATGTCTTGTAATAAACGGCCATCAGTACCAAGACCAGAATAAAACCCACAACGACTGACATTAAACCTTTATCAATATTATCCTGCCCCAGACTAGGACCGACTGTTCTTTCCTCAACAATATCAACAGGAGCTGCTAATGCACCGGCTCTTAATAATAAAGCAAGATTACGGGCTTCTTGAGGGCTATCCAAGCCAGTGGTTTGAAAACGTTTACTAAAAGTACCTCTAATCGTTGCAACACTAATTACTTTTTCAATTTTTTCTTTACGTCTAATTTTTTGACCATTAACTATTTTTGTTGTCGATTTATATTCAATAAAAACAACAGCCATAGGTTTGCCGACGTTCTTACGGGTCATCTTGCCCATTTTTTTAGCGCCAATACCATTTAAGGTAATAAATACAGCGGCAGAGCCATTTTGATCTAAACCTGAAGAGGCATCAACAATCTGATCCCCCGTTACAATCACGCGCCGTTTAAGCAGTATTGGCCGACCATCTTTTTCATAAAACAAGCGTGTTCCGACAGGGATTCGGCCATTTACTGCTTTTTGCACATCATGTTCAACATCAACTAAACGATATTCCAGTGTTGCTGTGGTGCCTAAAATTTCTTTTGCTCGAGTGGTATCTTGAACACCAGGTAATTGCACAACAATTCGACTATCACCTTGCTGTTGTATAACAGGCTCTGCTACACCGATTTCATTGACTCGATTCCGTAAGGTCGTCATATTTTGAGCTAAAGCAAACTTCTTAATCTCTTTTTGCTCTTTCTCAGAAATCTTAACAAATATTACACTTGGATCCTCTGTTTCTGTTACTTTAAGCGCTCTAAAATCATCAGACAAGAGTTCTAAAGCGGCAACAGATGACTTTTCTGATTTTAGCTTTATTTTAATTCGACCATTCTCTTTTGCAACAGATTGATATCTAATTTTTTTAGCTCTAAAAGCAGACCGAATATCGTTATAATATCTATCTTCAGCTTGTTTAAGTGCAGCATCCATATCAACTTGTAAAAGAAAATGCACTCCACCCCGAAGGTCTAACCCTAAGTACATTGGGCTTGCACCTAGTGAACGTAACCATTGGGGAGTAGCAGGGGCCAAGTTTAAGGCAACCGTAGTATTACTCCCAACAGAGTCTCTTAATAAATCAGCTGCTTTAAGCTGTTCATCTGTATTATTAAACCGTGCTAAAATTTTACCGTCATTAAATTCAAAAGACTTTACTGTTAAGCCTGCATTTTTAAGACGGCTTTCAATTTCATTAGCTTTAGCCTGCTCTAATTTAGTGGTAGTCGATGAAGATACTTGTACCGATGGGTCATTACCAAAAAGGTTTGGCAACGCATAAATAATCCCAATAAACAGTGTCACTAGAATTAACAGATTTTTCCAAAAGGGGAAACGATTTTGCATTTTTCTTCCAACAATTAAACATCAAGGAGCGAACCTCTCCCTGCGTCATTTTGATAGGCACTTAAAACAAGGCTTGATTAACTCTTCCCTGTTATTCCTAAAAATAAAATTAAACTTTAGCCTTTTTATTAACAGTTTTATATGTTCCTTTAGGCATCATATTGGCGATAGCATGCCTTTGAACTTGTAAAAAAGTATTATCAGCCACTTCAAGTTTTACAAAGTTATCATCAACGCTAGCGACTTTACCTAAAACACCACCGGTTGTTACCACTTCTGCGCCTTTTGCCAATGCAGCTAACATTTGTTTCTGCTCTTTAGTTCGCTTTGACTGAGGGCGAATAAATAAAAAGTAAAAAAACACTAAAATAGCTAATGGAAATATTAACCCTTCAATACCAGGTTGTGTAGCCGCAGGTGCTGCTTGAGCAACTGCATCAGATATAAAAAAACTCATTGTTATCCTCAAATATTATATTTATTTCTTCTGTTAAACTATCAATATTGTGATGGTTTTACCAAAACGGCTTATTATGCCACAGTCGGAACTGTTTTACTTCTCAACTGATAAAATTGCTTAACAAATTCATCAAATTTATTTTCTTCTATTGCATTGCGAATATCTTGCATAAGCTTTAAATAATAATACAAGTTATGAATAGTATTAAGCCGAGACCCTAACATTTCTTTACATTTATCTAAATGCCGCAAATATGCACGAGAATAGTTTTGGCAGGTGTAGCAACCACACTCCTCATCTAATGGCTTAGTATCCAACTCATACTGACTATTCCTTATCTTAACCACACCTGTGGTAGTGAATAAATGACCATTTCTAGCATTGCGTGTTGGCATAACACAATCAAACATATCAATTCCGCGTCTTACCGCTTCAACCAAATCTTCAGGTGTGCCAACGCCCATCAAATAACGTGGTTTATCTACTGGCATTTTTGGATGGAGCACATCTAATGTAGCCATCATTTCTGCCTTCGGTTCACCTACCGAAAGCCCTCCAATTGCATAACCATCAAAACTAATATCGACAAGACCGTCAATAGATTCTTGTCGCAAATGCTCATACATACCGCCTTGAACAATACCAAATAAAGCAGCTGAGTTATCGCCATGAGCTTTCTTACTACGTTCTGCCCAACGCAAAGATAAGCGCATTGAATCAGCTGCTTCCTGCACTGTTGCTGGATACGGCGTACACTCATCAAATATCATTACAATATCAGAACCTAAATCTCGCTGTACTTGCATTGATTCTTCAGGGCCCATAAATATTTTACTACCATTAACAGGAGATTTAAACGTGACTCCCTGCTCAGTAATCTTCCGCATTGCCCCTAGGCTAAAAACTTGAAAACCACCTGAATCTGTTAATATGGGTTTATCCCAGTGCATAAAATCGTGCAAACCACCATGCGCCTTCACAACATCCATGCCAGGACGTAGCATTAAATGAAAGGTATTCCCTAAAATAATTTGCGCACCCATCCCTGTTAATTCCTCAGGTGTTAAAGGTTTAACCGTACCATAAGTCCCTACTGGCATAAAAATAGGGGTTTCAATAGTACCACGAGCAAATTTCAACTGCCCTCTACGTGCATTACCCTCTGTATTTTTTAATTTGAATTCCATTGTTATTTATTCAATAGGATTAATAATTGTCACTGCTAAATATTTAAAATGTTTATCAACTGTCAAAACAGAAACTAAATTTCTAGTAGCAAGTGTTGCAATAAGTGCATCAGTTAAAGGCAATGTTATTCCATTTTGTCTCAAGTTTTGCAACTGAACTCCCGCTTCAACCCAATCGTTATTTATTACATCAAGTATTTCGACAGCAGAAAAAAGAATCTCTAATTGTTGCATTTCCTTCGCCCCTTTTGCTCCTTGTAATAACTCAGTCACTACAGGCCCACACAATAAAGCCTGTTCTCGCTCTACGGCAATTGCAACATAATCGCCCAGAACACCTTTTTTTGACCTAAGAAAATCAATCCAGGCACAAGTATCTATTAAAATCTTGCTCACAACGAGGCTTTATCCTGTTCTCGTAATTGCTCCCAATTACTTTCGATATTGACTTGCCCCCTTAATGACAATAACTTTTTTCTTTTCTGCTCTTGAATAAACGAGTCTAGTGCTTGCCTAACTGCCTTTGAGCGATTATCCTGGCCAGTATAAATCATAACCTTAGAGATAATTTCGTCATCAATATTCAATGTTGTTCTCATACTTTTAACCCTAAATAAGATGATAAAAAACAAGTATACCACGGGCCACGGAAAGAAATCCCAAAAGGCATTGCAAAAAAAAGGCCAGTAAACTGGCCTTTTTTTTACTTACTACTAGGGGAACGTGCATGAAACAACTTACCGATTTCTAACTTGTCTTTTTGCTCCAGGTGAAATGATCTCATTCGTTGCGTAGCTTGCTATGCGCCTCATGAGATCATTTCACCTGAAACAAAAATCCTACGTTATAGTTTCGGGGGAGTTATTCCATACACGTTCCTAAGTCTTTTATTTTAACAAACCTTGCAACAAACTATTTAATTTATGCACAAATGCCGAGGGATCATCTAATTGTCCCCCTTCACTTAAAATAGCCTGGTCAAATAATATATTAGCAATATCTGCAAAACGCTCATCATCTTGCTCGTCTTTAATACTATGAACTAAAGCATGATCAGGGTTAATTTCAAAGATAGGTTTAACGCCCCCCATGCCCATCATATTCATCGACTGCCCTGCTTCTTTCATAATACGCTCCATATTCAGGCTCATATCATTTTCACCCGTCACCAAACATGCAGGAGAATCAGTTAAACGATTAGTAATACGTACTTCACTTACTTTATCGCCTAATACTTCTTTTATTTGCGTTAACACAGACTCAAAATCTTTTGTTGCTTCTTCTTTCTCTTTTTTATCTTCTTCAGTATCAAGTTTATCGAGATCTAACTCACCTTTAGCCACTGATTTTAATTGCTTACCCTCAAATTCGGTTAGATTAGAAATTAACCACTCGTCAACACGGTCAGCCATTAAAAGAACTTCAATGCCTTTTTTACGGAAGATTTCTAAATGTGGGCTATTTTTAGCCGCAGAAAAACTATCTGCTGTCACATAATAAATTTTATCCTGCCCTTCCTGCATCCGTTCAATATAGTCAGCTAGCGCAACATCTTGTTTTTCTGTATCAGTATGAGTAGAAGAAAAACGCAATAATTTAGCAATGACATCTTTATTTTTGTGGTCTTCAATCACACCTTCTTTAATGACATTACCAAACTCAGACCAGAATTTTTCATAAACTTCTGCATCTTTAGCCATTGTTTTCAATAAACCAAGTACTTTCTTAACCGCACCTGCTTTGATCGTGCTAATCTGCTTACTCTGTTGTAAGATTTCTCTTGAAACATTTAAGGGTAATGAGTCAGCATCAATTACCCCGCGAACAAAACGTAAGTAACGAGGCATTAATTGCTCAGCATCATCAGTAATAAAAACTTTACGGATATATAGCTTTACCCCATGTTTTGCATCCCTGTCCCATAAGTCAAAAGGCGCACGAGCAGGCACATAAAGCAATAAGGTGTACTCGTTAGTCCCTTCTACTTTACTATGTACATGAGTGAGTGGATCTTGGAAATCATGACCTACATGCTTATAAAATTCATTATATTCTTCATCAGAAATATCGTCTTTAGAACGTGTCCATAATGCAGACGCACTATTTACAACTTCATCTTCAACACGCGCAGGTGCTGTTTCTTTGCCATCTTCATCTGTTTCAGCAGGAATTTCCTTGCTCATCACAATAGGCAAAGAAATATGGTCAGAGAATTTTTTAATAATAGAGCGTAATCTAAAACCATCTAAAAATTCATCTTCACCTTCTTTAAGGTGTAAAACGATTTCTGTACCACGCGTTGCTTTTTCAACAGACTCTAATGTGTAATCACCTTCACCAGCAGATTCCCACCGTACTGCTTCTTGCTCACCCGCTTTACGTGTTGTTAAAGTAACTTTATCAGCAACAATAAAAGCAGAATAAAAACCAACCCCAAACTGACCGATTAATTCACTATCTTTAGCCTCATCACCTGTCATTTTTTCAAAAAACTGCTTGGTTCCTGATTTTGCAATAGTTCCGATATGATCTTGAACTTCTTCACGCGTCATACCAATACCCGTATCGGTAACAGTGACCGTACGCTCATCTTTGTCAAAATCAACCCGAATACCTAAATCACTATTACCTTCATAAAGACTTTCATTAGACAAAGCTTCAAAACGTAATTTATCAGCTGCATCAGAACCATTTGAAATCAATTCACGTAGAAAAATTTCTTTGTTACTGTACAAAGAGTGAATCATCAAGTGCAATAGATGCTTTACTTCAGTTTGAAAACCTAAGGTTTCTTTTTTAGCTTCAACAGTCATGGTTTATACATTTCCTATTATTTCAATTTTGATTGAGGTAAATTTGGGGGCGTTATATTTTTTTTCAAGTAAAATATTTTATTTTGCTAGGGATGTTTGCAATTAACCATTACACACTGAGAGCACAGAGAAAAGCGAGGAACTTTGTTTTTAATGTCTTTGTTTTACTTTAATAATAAGTGGGCATAATAAAAACCCAACTACCACACCTAGAGCAACAACCCCCGCCATAATTCTTAAAGATGTACTTTCTGCTGTCATTAAACTTCCAAAAGCTAAAGCACTGGTTAACATGGATGCAGCCATCGCCTGATAGGTTAAGACAATATCACCACCCCGGTTTTCTTGGTAAAAAATACCGTAGTCAACACAAATAGCTATTACTAATAAAAAACCAACCAAGTGTAAAAAACTAATGGCTTCACCCGTAATAGACCATACGATTAGTATTAAAAAAGCAGCTAATACTGCAGGCAATAATGT
Source organism: Gammaproteobacteria bacterium (assembly GCA_024277935.1). Classification (GTDB taxonomy): domain Bacteria; phylum Pseudomonadota; class Gammaproteobacteria; order Methylococcales; family Methylomonadaceae; genus QPIN01. The sequence continues at coordinate 32,430 of JAJRUF010000001.1, read as the reverse complement.
TTGCAAGGTCTTAAATATACTTTTATACCGTATTAATAAGACTAAGATAATCAGTGCTAAACCGGCCATTAATAACTTTTGTGCGCGTTGTGTATAATTTCGGGTCATATTATTAAACATATCCCGTTGGCTAAAATACTGTACATTTTTAATCGCTTTAAGTGCTTTTTGTAGGGCCTCTGGTTGATGGTCTGAAAGCCAAATCATAATAATAGTTTGCTTTTTACCTACAATAATACGACTATCTATCAGTTTACTAACCGGCGTTTCAAGTACCTGTTGATAACTGAGCACACTGTTTGAAGTATAATCTAATTGACCTAAACGTTTAACCGACAAGCCTTGTTGTTTAAGAGCTTGTTGCCATAGCAATTGCTTATCATCAGTTAAATATTTTTTCAGTAATTGTTGATTATCATGTTGTTGTTTTGCTGATAAAACCCAAGGGTAAAGGCCAAAATAATCAACTAATTCACCTGTTTGTTTTAATTGATCCAAAGCGGGGTACACTTGCTCTGCTTTTTGTAAAGCCAGTTCAATATTATCACCCGTTACCATCACAAACCTGCTAGGTTCTATGCTTGTCATTCTTGCCCTGATTTGCTTATCTTTTTGTTTAAGATAATCGAGCTCAGGAGTTAAGTCTTGCATATCTTGCATCCAATGCAAAGAACTTAAACTAAACATATTTAAGCTTAAAATGGCAATCAAGCCACCTATTAACCAAGCCTGGTACTTTTGACAAAACTTTGCCCAGCCAGTGACTAAGGGGACGTTTATTGAATGATAAGTATGGCTTGTTAGCAAATATGGGAAAATATAACGCGTTAATAGCAGGCTGACTAGAATTCCAGAACTAGCATACACAGCAACTTGTTGAAAACCGGGATAACCTGAAATACCTAAAGCAATATAACCTATCATGGTGGTCAACCCACCTAATAACATACTGGGCCATATTTTAGCGATAACCGAGGCTCTAAACTTTGCTTTTACAGGCTGTGCATGGGCAACGGCATGAATAGGGTAATCAATACAAATGCCTATTAAGGTTGACCCTATTGCGACAGTCATACCATGCACGTAACCAAAGATAAATTGGGTAGTAAGAATAGAGCTTAAAATAACAATCGCCAATAAAGAGAAGACTTGGAACAATACACTAAAAGAACGAAAAATAGATAAAAATAATAGCATCAGTGCTAAGGAAGAAAGTAAGCTAACCTTGGTAATATCGCCTTGTATTAATGTTTGTGTTGCCACTGCAAAAATAGGAACACCCGTCATTTCCAAATGGTATCTTTCTGAGATATTAAGTTGTTTAAATATTTGCCTAATTGCCGTTTGAATCTTCGTTTGTGCAGGTGCATCTAAACCTGCCATTGAGGTTTCTAAAATCAGATTTTGGTAATGACTATCCTTAACAGCCAATTGTTGTATTTGACTGGCAACCGTTTGAAACCCATTTAAAGTAAGTAATAATGGATCTTGCAAAGCAATTTTTTTAATTAGGAGGGTTTGAGGGGATAATAAAAGTTTTTTTAAGGTCGTTGCTTTTTGTTGTAAGCCTTGGGGCGTCAATAGTTGATCAAGATAAGGCTCAGGAGCTAAACTATAAAATGCATTGGCATGTTGCCCATACACATTTTGTACCACTTGAGTCATTTTACTTTGTTGGTCTGGTGACCAAACATTAACTACACCTTCAATAGTGCTTAATTTATGCTGCAAAGCTTGAATAAAAGATGAACTGACTTTGGTTTTATCCTCAGTTCCTACTGAAAGTAAGTAGCGACGAGATAGAGTCCCCGTCTGCATTTCACTTGCTAACAATACATCTTCAGCCTTGTCACCGGCAATAATAAAGGCGGAAAGATCGGTTTTAAAATTAACTAATATAATTGTTAATACTGCTAACAGTGGTGGCAATAGATAAAACAGTATTTTTCGCCAGTTCAAACTATTCTCCAACTAATTCTTTATATAATCTAGTTGCTGTTTTTTTAACCTGCTCCCCTACTCCTTTCTGTTGCAATAGAAACTCACTTAAATCACCATCCGCTTGTTTTACAATAATGGTATCAGCTGCCTGTTCTGGTAAACCCGACACCACAATACTAAACCCTGACTCACTATTTTGTTTGGGCTTTAACTTCATTACCCAGCGTTCTGATTGATGACTAAACTCTATTAAATACATCCGTTTTAATAAGGCTTCATCTGCGGTAATTAGAGCTTTAAATACTGCGACATTAAGACTCAGAGGGTTATCTTCAGTTACTTCAGCTTGATGATGTAAATGATTTTCAGGATCAAAATAAAACAGTTGATCCCCTTTTATTCCCATCAATAAACGCTGCGGCTTTAATTGTTCTCTAATCATTAAATCAGGGGCTATGGAATACATAAAACCACTGCCATACCATGGTTGATCCATTAACTCTAAAGTACGGACTTCTTGGTAAGCTATTTTAACAGCCGTTTTAGCCTGCATTTTTTGCATTAACGAAGCAACAGAATCTTCTGCATAACTTAAATTTGAAATAATATAAACAGAAAAAATTAAACAACAGGTTTTAAAAAATGAGCTTAAATGTGAAAGGTATTGGTTCATCTTTGCTGTACATCCATCCAGATTTTTCGACCATTTATAAACATATTTTTAATTGACGACTTAGCATCAGGAATAGCTAAATCAGGAAAACGAAAATGGCGATAAATATACTCGCCTGTCGTTAACACACCGATCATCAGATAAATAAACACACCGTTATACAAGGCCCACCATTTATCATTACCAAAGACTGCTAGGGCAACACACATCAAGGCATTAAAAGCAAAGAAAGCGGTCCATAAAACGGTGAGTTGCCGAGCATAAACAAGTATCTCAGGAGGAATATCAGCAAAATCCAAGCGCACAAAACTTTCAATAAAGGGTGGCCCTTTATCTTTTAACAAAGTACGCCCAAAAAAGTACATCAACATTAATTGAATTAATACAGGTAAAACTTTTGCAGTCACCGTTTGCAAGTAATAAGCACCAAACAATAAGCCAATTGCCAACAATGCTTTATAGATTTTAATTTTTGCTTTACGCGCAACAAATGATTGTTGTAAAAATATGGCCGAAAAAACAGCAGGGGCAACCCAAACTATTCCGCTTTCTATCCCCCTATAAACTAAATAGGGATATAACATAAATAAACAAGTAACAATAATACTTTTAATAATACCTAGCATAAAAATGTTTAGTCCACGATGCTAGACACTCGCCCATGTTTAAAGTTAACTCTAAACTTATTAAACCGGCCACTCCAGTAAACCCAGCTATTAGACTCTAAACTCATGGTTTCTGTAACAGGAGGATAACCAATTGCTGCAATAACGACCTTTTTGCGCATTCTTTTAGCAACAGTACCATTTCTAATATGTCTTCTTTCCAAAGCATTAAAGTTTCTTAAATTTAATTTTTTCTTAGCAAGTAATTTATCAAATGTCTGGATAATATCGTCTCCAGTATGCTTTTGAATATTTTTAATCACAAAAGTTTTGGTAAAATGAGGAACTTCTAAGTCTATTGTTTTAGAAGTTATTTTAACTAACTTAACTTTAGTATTAACCGGTATAGAAGTACCACGCCGATAATTAGTCGTTAAAAATACCGGTTTCTCATAGCGCATATCAACCTGGGTATAATAGCTGTTACCTACAACAATATTTAACGGTAACTCTTCTGGTTTTAATGTTTTTTTACAAGAAACCAAAGAAAACATGATTAATAGCAAAACCAACCCACGAATAAATAACCGCATAACACTAATACTCCTTTTTATAGAGGCAATACCTTTCAGCCCTAGAGATTAAACTTTATATTTATATAATAACAGAATTGTTTTATCAAGCCTCCGTATTCATTCGCCAAAATTTATTAAACTACTTATCTTTAGCTATTATTTCAGTGGTATACCTATAAATCTTAATCTGGTCAGACCAGTAATTTTTAGCCAACCCAGCCTTTTGTTTTAAATGCTGTAAAAATTGTTTAGAAGCTGGTATTGACTGCCATACAGATGGTAAAAAAGTACCTTTTCGGGAACCACTCTGTAATATTAAGCCATCAATATTAGGTCTGATTTTAGCTATCAAATCCTGCTCAGAGGTGAACAACATTTCTTCAGAAGGACTGAGTATTGATATATAAATATCCAACTCATCTAATTCAGTTTGTTCTACAGGAGGAAACCGAGGGTCTTTAAAAGCAGCTGAAAAAGCGTTCTCACAGACATCTTCAGCTAATGGAAAAACTGCTTCCAACATCCCAATACATCCCCGTAATTGTTTGTTTTTCTCCAAGGTAACAAATGTTGCTCTTTGCTGAGAAAATTCATTCGGATAGTCTCTTAAATCAATACTCAAAGGGTGTCCAGTCCTCAAGCCCATTTGAATAGATTGATAAGCTAAATCCAATAAATTCAATTTATTTTTTTTATTCAATAACATAGGCACCATATCCAACAACCCTACTCCTATCAGCAAATCCTGCTGTATCACCAGAGCTTCTTAAATCAATATTCTTAATGGCTAGTTTGTTTTTTCTAGCCAATGCCATTAAGCCACTAACAGGAACTCGACCACAAGCAGATTCATAGCCCAGTTTTTCATATTGTAATTGTTCAATTATTTCCGACGTTTGCTTATCCATTATTTGTGCTGTTTGATAGTCATAAAAATGACTTAAATCAGAACTAATGACAACTAATACATCCTCTCGTTCCCAAAATATTTCAATAACCTGACACACTTGCTCTGCGGATGCATCACCTGCAACCATAGGAATTAAAGAAAAGTTTTGTAGCACTGTTTGTAAAAATGGTAGCTGAACTTCAAGGCTATGTTCTAATTCATGCGCTTGATCTAAATACTGTACAAAAGGGAGAGCGGTCAATTGCCTAACAGTTTCCACATCAACCTTAATATTACCCAAGGGGGTAGCAAACTGGTCAGCGGTACTAACCGCCAACCCTCTAAATCCAACATAATGGGAAGGCCCGATAAGTAATACCTTATTAACTAACTTCGCAACCGTTTTCAAACGAGCATAAGCCGCAGCAGCAACTGGCCCAGAATAAATATAGCCTGCATGAGGCACTATAATCGCTTTGGGTGCTTTATCAGTTTGGGGAGAAGCATTAAGATACTCCTTTATCATTGCTTTTAACTGTTCTTTGTCTGCAGGATAAAAAGTGCCAGCCACAGCCATAGGTCGAATATTTTCCATACTTTATTTATAGGGGGTTTATGATAAATTACAAGTTCATATAAATTGTCTACCCCTTATTTTTCATTATGCGCTCACTTATTTCAAAAAATACAGTAACAACTGACTATTGGCATACGCTAGAAGATGATCGTATACAATGTGATCTATGTCCCAGATTTTGTAAGTTACACGATCAACAACGCGGCTTATGCTTTATTCGGCAAAATATAAACCAGCAAATTGTGTTAACAAGTTATGGCCGGTCCAGTGGTTTTTGTATTGATCCTATAGAAAAAAAACCACTTAATCATTTTTACCCCGGTTCTCCAGTATTATCTTTTGGGACAGCAGGGTGTAATTTAGCCTGTAAATTCTGTCAAAACTGGGATATGAGTAAATCACGAGAAATGGATTCCTTAATGAGCCAGGCAGACCCAGAAGCTATTGCCAAAGCAGCAAAGAATGAAAATTGTAAAAGTGTTGCCTATACCTACAATGACCCCGTAATATTTCATGAATATGCAATTGATACGGCACAAGCTTGTAAAGAGCTAGGTATAAAATCTGTTGCTGTCTCTGCTGGCTATGTTTGCGAGCAACCGCGAGCTGAATTTTACCAGGTTATGGATGCTGCCAATATTGATTTAAAATCATTTACTGAAAGTTTTTATCATAAAATCACCGGCTCCCACTTACAAGCTGTACTGGAAACTTTAAAATACATTAAACACGAAACTAATGTTTGGCTGGAAATCACAACCTTATTAATTCCTGGCGAGAATGACACAGAAAAAGAGTTACAACAAATGACTCATTGGGTTTTTGAAAATCTAGGCGCAAATGTTCCTATGCACTTTTCAGCTTTTCACCCTGACTGGAAAATGCAAAATATTCCTAGCACACCAACAGAAACCTTATTAAAAGCAAGGTCGATAGCCTTGGCAAATGGAATTAACTATGTCTATATTGGTAATGCTCATAATAAAGTAGCTGACAGCACTTATTGCCATCATTGTGGCAAGCTATTAATAGGTCGTGACTGGTATGAATTATCTGAATGGAACTTGGATAAAAATGGGGCTTGTTTAGCTTGTCATACAAAATGTGCCGGTCAGTTTGATACCAAACCAGAAAACTGGGGGCCCAAAAGACAAGCTCTACATATATAAAATTAATTTAACCTTCGCCAGAATAGTGCCAATAAACTGCCTGAAATATTGTGCCAAATACTAAATAATGCCCCTGGTAATGCGGCGGTAATTGAAAAATATTTAATGGCTAAGGCTACACTTAAACCTGAATTTTGCATGGCCACTTCAATACAAACCGTTCGACAGGTTTTTGAGTCATATTTTAATATCCACGGAACCCCATAGCCAGCCATTAAGCCCATCGTATTATGCAAAAACACGGCTACTAAAACTGGCAAAGCTAAAATACTTAAATTACCGTGGTTTAAGCCTACAATAATAGCAATAATAAAAACAATAGAAAATGTTGAAAATAATGGCAATAAAGGTTGAATTATTTTCATTCGCTGACTAAATAAACTATTCAGTAAGGTACCTGTTAATACGGGTATTAAAACAATAGACAATATACTTTTAAGCATTCCCTCTACAGGAACAGGTATCACTTGGTGCAAATAAACAAATGTTAACGCCGGCATTAATAACACTGCACATAAAGTTGATGCAACCGTCATCAGAATAGAGAGTGCTACATTGCCTTTCGCTAAATAACAAATAACATTAGAAGCGGTTCCTCCAGCACTTGCACCCACCAACACCATACCGGTCATTAAATCTATTGATAAGCCCAGCATAATAGAAATAGCATAAGCAAATAATGGCATCAATAAAAATTGAATACCCACTGCAACAGCTATAACCAAAGGCTTCTTTAAAACAGCTTTAAAATCCCCCCAGCTAAGTGTCATTCCCATACTAAACATAACTAAAGCTAATAAAGGTACAATACTGGTTTTAAAAGAAGCAAAAAAATCAGCATTAAAAAATGCGATAGTCGATAAAATAGCAGCCCATATAGGAAATAGATTTACAACTCTATTAAGCATCAGGTTGCTTTCCATCTATGAATAGCTTTTTAATTAAAGCAAAATTTCTAACACTTTTAGTCTCCAGTTTTAATAAGTCAAATATATCGGTTATTAGCATCCGCTTTATACTGTCTACCTGCACACCATATTTTAATTTAAAAAAGGTACTTCTTTTGCCTGCAGGATAAGCATTTAAAATTTTATTAATTGTTTCATCAATTATTACATTAGCCTGTTGCAAAGCCTCTTTTGTCGTTTGACTTAAGCCATGAACCCATACCGTTTTATTTCCTTCTATATAGGAACTGGTCTCAGCAACCCTTATTCCAGCTTTTTGTTTTATGGCTTGTAAGCGACTGCTTTTACCATCAGCCACTAATAAATGGCTATTTTCATTTTTCATTATTGCTTATTTATGTTTAAGAAAACTATCGTGGCATTAAATAACACTATAAAATATTATTCGCTCGGTCACGGATGCAGATTTTATAAGCTACTGTGTAAGAGCGAAGTGCATTGTATGAAATTGATGCGCTTCCTAACGTCAGCACATCCTACTTACTCCCTCAGATTAGGAGTATCACTCTGCCTAGTTGTAGTCAGCTATCCATAACAGTAGCCTATGTCTCTGTCGAAACAAGAAAAGCATCTGTATAAATATCGGCAATAGAAACACCTTTTAAAAAAACTTGAGTTTTCATTTCACTAATCATATTCGGGTGGCCACAAAGAAAAACACGCCAGCCTTTTAAATCAGAAATAGTCTCCAAAGCCACAGTATTGGCACGCCCTTTTTTAAAGCCACTAGGAACATCAACTCCTGAAATGCAGGGTGTATAAGAAAAATTGGGATGTTTTTCACTTAGCGCTCGCATTTCATCAACACGGTATAAATCTTCTTTCTCACGACTTCCATGAAACAAATGGATTGGACCCGAGTGCCCATGTTCAAGCGCATCCGTTAGAATCCCCACAAGTGGAGCTAAACCACTCCCCGTACCGACTAAAAGAATGCCTTGTTCTTTACGTTCAGGAATATAAAAACAATGCCCTTTGGGTTCAGATACAGCCACAGTATCCCCCACTTTAAGCTGATCATGAACCCACTCACTAAACTGACCACCGGGCAAACGACGAATATGAAATTCTAGTGTTTTAGATTGTTGTGGGGTATTAGCAATTGAATAACTACGCGTCAAGCCATCTTGTCTTTGTAAATTAACAAATTGTCCTGCCTTATATTCAAGAATATCCCGACACTCAACAATTAATAAAATAGTATTTCTATTAAGCATTTCATTGGCAACTACTTTTCCCTCAGAATACAACTCTGATTGTTCAGGTAAACGAATTGTCATATCCAGGTTTGGTATACAAAGACATGCAAGGAAATAATTCTGGCTTTTTAAAGTATCTTTTAAATCACCTTGAGACTCAACAGGTGGTTGACCGTCAATACAACGTACCATACAACTGTGACATGTCCCTTTCTTACAAGCATATGAGATGTCAACATCTTGCCTTAATAAAGAATCAAGCACTGTTTCTTCAGAGTCACAAGTATAAGTATTTTCACCAATTTTTAAATTTGTCATTAATTATTTAAACGGCCTAAAGAAGTTATTAACACACATAAAAAAAGAGAAAACATTGTGTTTTCCCTTTTTCCACAAAAAATATTTTATTTTTTACTTACCTAATACATCAGCTCTTGTACTTTCAGCTATTGCAGCCACTTCAGCAATTAAATCAGCAGGTACATTTAATTCAACCAAAGTTGCTTCAAGGTGTTCCATTACAGCATCAAAATGAGAATCATCTAAACCTCTTTTTACTAAATGCGCATGCCCCTCTCTCATATCCTGACCCGAATAGTTATTAGGTCCACCAAAAGCCATCGTCAAAAATGCTTTTTGTTTAGCCGCTTGCTCTTCCATATTTGTATTATCAAAAAAGCGGTTAATCCTATGGTCTGCTAGGACTTTACGATAAAACAATTCAACAGCTGCATCTACAGCTGCTTCCCCACCAATTTTGTCAAATAAAGACTCACTTTTAGATTCACTCACCTTAACACCTCTCAATTGTTATTTTTAAATACAGCCACACTAAATGTACTGAATATTAAGAATAACAAACCCAATCAACTTTTACAACTTTTATGTGTTAAAACTTATTAAACCAGTAATATTGTTAATTCTTTGTTATCCTATTAACTTTAATATAGTCTATTTCTCCTAATTTATGCCAAGTAATATTAGCCCTCGACAACGTGAAATTCTTGATTTATTACTCAAGCATAGAGCCGGCCTGAGCATTAATGAAATATCCAATATATTAGGTATTTCACGTAACGCCATTCAACAACACCTACCCTCTTTAGAAAATCAAGGGTATATTCAAACAGGGGAACTGAAAAAAACGGCGGGGAGACCTATTCGCACTTTTGTCTTAACAGAAAAAGGATTAAATTTTTTTCCAAAACAATATGCCTGGTTTTCAGAACTTATTCTGACAAATTTAAAAGATGAAATGGGGAGTGAGGCTTTAAAAGTTTACTTACAAAAACTTGGAGATACCCTTGCTCAAAGTCTAATACCCAAATTTGAAGGTAAATCAACTGAAGAGCGTATCACTGAATTAGCCACGATTATGGAGGATTTAGGTTTTCAATTAACAGAAAAACAACAAAGTACTGAAACTCACCACTACTTGGAAGCGTGCAACTGTATTTACCATGACCTGGCTCAAAAACATCACGAAGTCTGCGAGCTAGATAAAACGCTTATTTCCACCTTATTGAATAAAAATATTGAGCTTGTTAACTGTATGGCTAAGGGAGGACATAATTGTCGATTTAAGATTGAAAAATAACGACAAATTCAGTGGCCAATGGCAGGTATACGATAAACTCTGCTAGCACATTGAACTTTAATATAAAAATGCCCCCCTGAAAACGAGTGGCGCTGCCAGCGGTCGACTGGAATTTTTTGTTATAAATTAAATATCAAATACAGCACTATTTGTTTTTATTATTCCACTCTACAAGCCCAGTGCCTTTATATGCCATTGGATTTGTTTTTGCTTCATTTGGCCAAAGAAAATTACAATTTGGGTCAAAACGAAATACCACAATTTTTCGTTCCTCAACAACTTTCATAAGCCCCTTTTTATTTTTAGCCATGAGGTCTTGATGACATTGTATTTCAGAATCAGTAGCTAAACGAATTTCAATAATTTCACCACCTTTGTATGAGCGCTTAGCTTTAGACTTATGTAGGGAAACATATTTCATTGACTCTTCATACTCATTCAATAGCCACATATGTGATTCAAATATACCACTTCTTTTATTAATTTTTAACCCCCAATTTGCAAGAATAAAAAGTGTATTTGGCTGGTTCATAATTTTTCTGATTTATAACTATCTATTGTAGAGACAAGGTATGCCTTATCTCTACGGAATGATGAATAACTAACCAAAAGTTCCCATTGGACCTGGATAATTCACTTCTTCAAGTTTGCCAGTATCAACATCATAAATAAACCCTCTTACTGTTGAAGCATCCGGCCCCTCTGTAGGAATCCACGGGTGGTTCATAACCCTGGAAATCGAACGTCTTACGTCCCATTCCAAGCGTTCGGTTTGTGCTTCACATCGAGGCGCATCGAGTGCCTCGATAGGTCCACGAAAAGCATGGAACTGGGCAGGCATTGAGGCACTTTTATGACAGCTCGTGAACTCACGTCCAGTTGCCTGACCTAGTAACTTCTCAGCAGCAGGGTCACCCTCTAAACCAGCTTTAAGTAAATCATCAGTAAAAGCTAACATACCACAACGCGTATGGTGAATTAGTATAATTTCGTTGGTGTTAAGCAAGTGATGAGAAATAATCAGACAACGGATCGCATCATCAGTTACAACACCGCCAGCATTACGAATGATATGCGCATCCCCAGTTTGCAAGCCAAGCAAATCTTCAACATCAAGTCGTGCATCCATACAAGCAACAACGGCCACATGTCTGGCTGGGTTAATTGGCTGATTGCCAGGGTATGATGATTTATGTACCTGCTGACCACTAGCATACTGTTTATTATTTTCTAAAAGTTCATCTGTAACTATATTAGCCATATTTCCTCCTTATATTAAAAATATAAGACCATTAAATAATTTTTATACTGGTCTCATTGTACTTTTGAACAAAATTTATGTTTATCGAACTAGCAATTACCCTTGCACAATCCAGTAAGTATATTTTTTGAGTACATTAAATTTCAACGTCTGGCTAAAAACCTTTTGCCAAATTTATAAACACTCAACGAATAAATTATAAACTTTATTGCATATTACACTATTTTTATTAAGCTTTAATGCTTGATAAAGTTTATAAAATATAAACTTATAATTTATAATTAAAATATTATTTGTTAAATAACTCCACTCCAAGTACTGCAAACTGAAGCCCACCCAACACGTTCTTAGTTGTATATTAAAATCCACCTAACCTTCTTCAGTAAGGTTATAAGTATAAACAGTCGCACCAATCACTGCTGCCGGTCCCACAACCAAATTTAATAGTGGAATAGACAGGCCAAATACGGTTAAACCACCAAAACTAAGTATGCTAATTCGCCTAGCCTTAGCTTGTTGTTTTTGCTGAGCAAATAATAAGCCTTTATTCTCCAAAGGGTAAGCCATAAATTCCAGCCCCATCCCCCAGGCACCAAATAATGCCCATAAAAAGGGGGCTATCAAATTTACCCCTGGAATAATAAATAATATAAGTAAGGGTAACATTCTACTCAATATGTAAACCATCCGACCTATCTCAGCTAAAATCACCTGACTGACTTTTTGTTCAACAACCGTATTTGACTCTCCTGAGATTAATTCTAATGTCTTAAGCGCTAATTGGCTGTAAAAAGGGGCTGCAATTAAGTTAGCAACAACCGTAAAGGTAAAAAAACCAATCACCAAAAAACTAATAAAAAATAACGGCCAAATTAACCATTCCAGCCAATCCAACCAAGTTGGAATAAACCGGACAATTAGATCAGAAATATAAAAATATCCTAAGGCAATGGCTATACTGTATAAAATAATATTAATCAATATGGGAATAAACAGGTACTTGCGTAACGCTGGCTTGGCTAATAATTTAAATCCTTTAAATAAACAATTAATGGCATAAATAGGGCTGGTCGATTTTTCTTTTAAATTTATCATTGTAAATGTTTTACTCCATTTTCTACTGGCTGTAGAACCACACCTTTTTCTGTCACAATCGCTGTGATTAAACTAGCGGGGGTCACATCAAAAACGGGGTTCCAAGCACTAACAACTGAACCATCATTGATATAACAAGCTGCCAAAAGTTCATTTTGATTACGTTGTTCAATTTTTATATCATCGCCTGATTCTATAGCAAAATCTATAGTTGAAACAGGTGCAACAACCATCACTTTGATAGCATGTTGCTTAGCTAAAACAGCTAAAGAATAAGTACCAATTTTATTAGCCACATCACCGTTGGCTGCAATTCTATCTGCCCCTACAATGATCCAGTCCAATTGACCCGATTTCATTAACCAAGCGGCAGCCGAATCAGCAATTAAGGTTGCTGGAATATTGTCCTGGGCTAATTCCCACACAGTTAACCGTGCACCTTGCAACCAGGGACGAGTTTCACCTGCGTATATTTTATTTAACCCTCGTTTATAAGCACTTCTGATAACACCTAAAGCCGTACCATAACCACCCGTTGCCAATGCACCAGCATTACAATGAGTCATAACAGCTTGCTGCTCACCAAGCAAATCAGCCCCTAACTCACCCATAATTTGATTCGCTTTAATATCATCGGCATGAATTTGTATTGCCGCCTGTTTAAACACCGGAATTGGATTGTTAGTCGTTTGATCCAATAATTCTTGCATTTTGGCTAATGCCCAAAACAGATTAACGGCTGTAGGGCGAGATTTTGCCAACTTTTGAATATCATTTTGAACTTTGTTTTTCCAGTTACCTTCCGAATTAGAGTAATGCCGCATAACAGATAATACTACGCCATAAGCAGCTGCTATTCCAATCGCAGGAGCCCCTCTTACTCTCATGCTAACAATAGCTTCTGCAACACCCGTTACATCAGAATATTCATCAAACATTATTTGTTCGGGTAGAGCTCGCTGATCTAACACTTTTAAACTCACCCCCGTCCATTCAAGAGCTTGTACTTTCAGCGCATTCTTTATATTCATTTTTTATTACTCATCATTTATACCAGGTTATATTTCTATTTAACTATCAATCTATCAAAGGTTAATTTAATAAATTAAATCCAGTAACCCAGTTATAAAGTGGTTTGTACTGGGGTGAAAAAATAGTGAATGCTCTGAACCTTTGCTCTTAAATGACAGAATTGTAATCTATTTGTTCGCTTTTTGTTGGTTTCCTGTTCTTATAATATTGATAAAAGATTAAGGAATCAAAATATGATAGAAATAATTCCCAACTGGCATCCCTTATTAGTACATTTTACCGTGGGGCTATTATCTACATCGGTGTTGTTCTACTTAGCATCGGCTACTTTATCACTGAGAAATTCATGGAAACAACAATGGCTTAATATGGCCAATTGGTCTTTATGGAGCGGTTGTTTATTTGCTATAGGTACTGCATATGCGGGCTGGTTGGCTTATAACAGTGTTGCCCATGATAGTACCTCTCATGCGGCAATGACCTTACATAGAAACTGGGCATTACCTACCGCCTCAATTTTTCTATTATTAGGTTTATGGGCTATTGTTATTGCTAAAAAAGACCGTCGCCCCGGTTTTTTGTTTTTAACATTTTCAACCATTGCAGCAGGGCTGTTAATGGTGACAGGATGGCTAGGTGCAGAAGCCGTCTATCGTTACGGTCTGGGAGTAAAGTCATTACCCGTCGTTACAGAAGGTGCAGATGGGCATAATCATAGCCATGGAGCAGATCATAATGAATCTGCTATGGGAGAAGGCGAACATCAACATGGTACTACAGAAACTGAAAAACCGTTACAACCGGATGGACATCAGCATGAGCATTTATTACCCAGTGTTATAGAGGGTACAGATGGACATAACCATAGCCATGGGGCAGAACATAATGAATCCATTATGGGGGCAAGTGGGCATCAACATAAGAATATAACCATAACAGATAAAAATACCAAACCCACTGTACAGCTACCTGACATAAATTTGCCCCCCCATAACTCAAATGCTATTGCCCCAATTGTTAAACCACTTGATCAAGGTAATGCTTCTGAAAAAATATCTATACTGCCATCTGAACTTCATTCTCTACAACATACAGACGTTCAAAATAAAGAGCCCCATAAACATACTCACTAACCCCTTTCTTCAACTCTGATATTTTTAAGGCACTTAGGGAAATGGACAAAAAGACCAGCAAGATTGGATAATTATTTATTTCCAGCGCCCTTAACCTCACCTATTCAACTTCTAATTACAGAATCTGATGAAATCTATGAAACCAAAATTAATCGCTTTATCACTCTTACTAACTACACTTTCAGCATGTGTCTCTACTACCACAAAACATAACGAACCCTTACGACTAATGGATGGCTCAAATTTATTTATAGATAATGGCAAAGTAATAAAAATTACAGATAAAACAGGCGCAACAGTCGACATACAAAAAGGTAAAATGCAGGAGTTAGCGAATGGAGATTTCCTTTATATTCGACGAGATGGCACGGTAAGAAAAATAGAAGAGAGCAAGTCTTCACATAGCTATGGTTCAAACAGCAATAATAATCATAGCCATTAACTTGAATTCGAACAACGGGGACTTAAGGGTAAACAAGGATGGAAAGACTAGAAATAGAATTTAATGAGAACAAAAATGGTGAAATTTTAGCGCAAGTTATAAATTTTCCTAGTAAAGATACAACACTGAGTCAAAAAGATATTTATTCACTGATTGAAGATTTAGTGCTGGCATCAACCAGCATAGATGAAATCTCTGATTTAAATTTGAATTCGTGACTTCAATGCGAGTTCAGGTTAGAGTAAAAATATAATTAAGTAGGTAACACTAAACAGAAACCATTTCTGTTAATACATTTAAGAAAATCAATTGGAGTACATTATGGACTCGCAACACTGCCATCATCAGCAAAAAACAACATCTTCTCAAAACCAATCGGAACATACTCAACGCTACAGTTGCCCAATGCACCCCGAAATTCTGCAAGACCAGCCAGGGAACTGTCCGAAATGTGGTATGACGTTAGAGGCTACTAACTATTCATTAAACACCTCAACTCAGACCGAATATAGTTGCCCCATGCATCCTGAGGTAGTTCGTAACGAACCAGGTGATTGCCCCAAATGTGGCATGGCTTTAGAACCACAAGTTGCAACGGCTGATTCTGAAAGTCCTGAATTGACCAATATGAGTCGTCGTTTTTGGATCAGTCTTGTTCTGGCCATTCCCGTGTTCATCATTTCCATGATCAATGATTTGGCTCCAAATTTAATACCGAAAGCTATCTCCCTACAGCAAATACAGTGGTTTGAATTTGCCTTGGCAACACCGGTAGTACTTTGGTGTGGTCTACCCTTTTTTCAACGAGGCTGGGCTTCTATTGTTCATCGTAGCTTGAATATGTTTACCTTAGTATCCATAGGAATTGGTGTGGCCTGGGTTTACAGTGTGATCGCAACATTTTTACCACAATTATTTCCCCCTCTAATGCAAGATGCCAACGGTGCAGTTGCTGTTTATTTTGAAGCGGCAGCGGTTATTACTGCATTGGTTCTATTGGGACAAGTTCTGGAACTACGAGCCAGAAGCCAGACCAGTGATGCCATCAAGTTATTGCTTGGTCTTGCACCTAAAACAGCCAGGGTACACTATGACGATGGTAGTGAAGAAGATATTCCACTAGAAAGTGTCAAACCGGGTGATATATTACGAGTCCGCCCTGGCGAAAAAGTCCCCGTTGATGGGGTGGTGATAGCGGGTAAAAGTTCTATTGATGAATCCATGGTGACTGGCGAACCTATTCCAGTAGAAAAATTTGTTGAGATGCCATTGATTGGTGCAACGATCAATGGCACTGGCAGTTTGTTAATGCGTGCCGAACGTGTCGGCAGTGAAACACTGCTTTCTCAAATTGTCCATATGGTGAGTCAAGCACAACGCAGTCGAGCTCCCATACAAAAGATTGCTGATACCGTAGCCGGATATTTTGTTCCCGCTGTATTATTAATGGCTATCGCTACCCTGTTTGTTTGGTGGATATGGGGGCCAGAGCCACGTTTGGCACATGCCATCGTTAATGCAGTGGCTGTATTAATTATAGCTTGTCCCTGTGCTTTAGGTTTAGCAACACCTATGTCTATTATGGTAGGTACAGGAAGAGGAGCCAGTGCAGGTATTTTGATAAAAAATGCAGAAGCATTGGAAATTATGGAAAAAGTCGATACTTTGGTGGTTGATAAGACTGGAACATTAACGGAAGGTAAACCAAAATTAACTTCCGTGTATACCATTAATGATTTTGTAGAGCAGGATATTTTACGTTTTGCTGCCAGCCTGGAGCAAGTCAGTGAGCACCCATTGGCCACTGCGATTGTTGCAGGGGTTAAAGAAAAAGGCCTCTCTCTAATGCATGTTGACAACTTTAATTCTCTCACGGGTCGAGGCGTAACAGGACTCGTTAAAGGCCATCAAGTTTCCTTGGGTAATGCAACATTAATGACAGAATTAAGCATTGATACCGAACTATTAACTGAGCGTGTTGATGTTTTACGGCAACAAGGACAAACCGTTATGCTGATTAGCGTTGATGATAAAGCTGCTGGTTTAATTAGCGTTGCTGACCCAGTCAAGAAAAATAGTACTAAAGCATTGCAACAGCTACATAAAAGAGGGATCAAAGTTGTTATGTTAACCGGTGATAATAAGGTTACTGCACAAGCCGTTGCCCAAAGTCTCGGTATTGACCAAGTCTATGCTGATGTCTTGCCGGAACAAAAAGCAGAAGTCGTCAAAAATTTACAAAAAGACGGACATATTGTAGCAATGGCAGGTGATGGTATTAATGATGCCCCTGCATTAGCACAAGCCGATATTGGTATTGCCATGGGTACAGGCACCGATATTGCGATGGAAAGTGCCGGTGTTACGTTAGTTAAAGGGGATTTGTTAGGCATTTCAAAAGCACATCACTTGAGCCAGTCAACAATGAAAAATATTCGTCAGAACCTGTTCTTTGCCTTTATCTATAATACGCTAGGTGTGCCAGTGGCAGCCGGCGTACTCTACCCTTTCTTTGGTATTTTATTATCTCCTATGATTGCGGCAGCAGCGATGAGTTTTAGTTCGGTTTCTGTTATCAGTAATGCCTTAAGGTTGCGTAACTTATCTCTGTAAAAACATAACGATTGTTGAATAATGCTCAAAACTACAATCTGTAGGGTGTGTTGACTTATAAAAAAATGTGCCTCGTACTTCAACACCCTACATTTTTACAATACAAAAGGTAGCCACTATGATCTTGGTCTTTTTTTTAGCCCTACTATTGATTATTCTGACATTTACTTTTCATTTCAAGGTGTTGCTATGGCTTTCAAATTACACACCCCACCTTATTATTTCAGACCAAAACCGTGTATTACTCATCATATTGGTATTGTTCTTCACTCATATTATAGAAATTAGTTTTTATGCGATCACATTCGCTTGTTCCATAGAGTTTTTTGAGATGGGTACTCTTGAAGGCATCGGAATAAATAATCCTATGGAGTATTTGTATTATTTAACTGTTATTTTCACCTCTTTGGGGATAGGCGATGTATATCCAGTGGGGCATATCCGCTTTCTAACAGGACTTGAAGCACTTAATGGTCTTTTACTGATTGCCTGGTCAGGTTCTTTCACTTTTCTTGCCATGGGAAATTTATGGCCACAGATCAAATGTTGTGATACCGATGATAAACCAGCTAAAAAAGAAAAGAGCACCTGATTCTCTTGTTCCCACGCTCCTGCGTAGGAATGCATGCCCTGCCTGACAAAGGTGATGTATGCATTCCCACTGAGGGAAGGTGGGAACGAGAAATAGCTAAAACAAAATTAACACTTTATTCTTATCCCCAGCAACCCTAAATGATATTAAAATTGAACCTTAAAAATGAAAGCTAATATTTATACCATTGTCATTAAAAGGTTATTGATAGCAAGTACGGTTATCGCAGTGGTGGTGTCTGCAATAGTACTTTATATTGAGCTAGAGCGTATAGAGAAAAATGTTGTTCATATGGCTTATGAGGAATCAAAACAATATGTCAATTTTTATAATCAATACACAGAGGATAAAACCCCCAGGACCTTCCAGATATTTCAACAAGAAATCAAAGATAAACTCAAAAACAGCCACTTTATAATTCTCGAATTTTATAATAAAAAACATGATTTATTATTATCATTAGGAACGGTTAATGTAGATGAAATCAAAAATGAACTCATCAGTAAAAATCATAAGTTACAAATGGATAATAATGTTTTTTACAAAACTTTTTTTGCTCATAATGCCTTTAAAAATGAACTGTATATGGAGGTCGAAATACCTTTTACAGAACATGAAAGCAAACTGAGTAATGGGTTTTTAAAAGGTATTTACAGGGTTTCTTCAACAGAAATCAACGCCATGATATATGATGCTGTTTTTGTGCTAGCTCAATACCTTGCGACCATTATTTTTACCACACTTGTACTTTATCCAATTGTTGTTCATTTAAATAGGAGCTTAGTTAAAAGTGCTAATGATTTGTCACATGCAAATACCAGCCTGCTTAAAGTATTAGGTGGTGCAATCGCTAAACGCGATAGTGATACTAATGCACACAATTACCGAGTAACAATTTATGCGATTTGCCTTGCTCAAGCACTTAAACTTAATAAATCGCAAATTAGAGCGCTTATCAAGGGTGCTTTTTTACACGATGTCGGCAAAATTGGTATTAGTGACTCAATTCTATTAAAACCTGGCAAACTTAATGATGCAGAATTTAATGAAATGCAACGGCATGTTATTTATGGTGTTGACATTATCAAACACAGTGAGTGGTTAATTGATGCAGTAGATGTAGTAAAATTTCATCATGAAAAATTTGATGGTTCGGGCTATTTTGGTCACCTTGCAGGTAAACACATTCCACTTAATGCTAGAATTTTCGCCATTGTAGATGTATTTGATGCATTAACTTCAATACGTCCTTATAAAAAAGCATTTTCATATTCTGAATCCATCCTACTCATTAAAAAAGGTGCTGGCTCTCACTTTGATCCGGAACTTGTTCAATTATTCGAGCAAATAGCTAACAAACTCTACCTTCAGTTATCTGTTATAGAAACAGAAGAGGCGC
Organism: Gammaproteobacteria bacterium; assembly: GCA_024277935.1. Lineage (GTDB taxonomy): Bacteria > Pseudomonadota > Gammaproteobacteria > Methylococcales > Methylomonadaceae > QPIN01. The sequence goes on along the minus strand of JAJRUF010000001.1, from coordinate 12,670 downwards.
TCAGTAAAGAACTTAACCTACTAATGGAAGACTATTTTATTTTTTAAACGTAAGCGCTTAATACTCGACGTAATTCCCAGTCCTCTCAAATAATGCCACACTGCGCCTAACAAATAACCGCAGGTAATATAAAATGGCACAATGGCTATCATCGGGGCTATCCTAATCGGCTTATTGTAAGCAACATGATTTATGCCGGAAAAAGTTTAATGATCATAAGCAGCACTCTAATCTTGCTAAACAAAAAAATACCCCACCCCCACGGAATTTGTTCCTGTTGCGGCAGTGCACTATATATAACACGCGAAAAAACACAGGAATCATTTTTAAGCTGCCCCCCCTAGTTTAAAGCCTTCGGCATGCAAGTCTTTATCTTTTTCCCAGGGTTTTTGCATATACTCGATTTGCCATAACTAAAATTGTTTGGCGACTTTTAGACGATTTTCTTCATCGAACCAAAATGACATCCAGCCTTGTATATATTCTGTAGGACGGTATTCACTTTGGGATGTGAGCCATTCTATTTCATTGGCGGCAATTAACAGTGTGCCGTCACTGCCGTTAATACACCTGCTTGTGCTAACATCCTGACCTCGGCTTGGGTGATGGATGTACCCGTTCCTAATAATATACAGGTTGTATTGCTATGGGTATATATTCCAGTATTATTTTTCTGTATCGGCCTCAGTTAGATATAGCACTCGGCCATCTTTTTCCATCACGCGGCATTTATCTAAATAATATATATTTGCACGTTTAGAGTATGGTATTACTTTTAAACCTGTCAGTTGTTCCATAAATCATATCCTTTGATTAGCAAGGTTTGTTAATCTAAAATAGCATTCTTTTACATAATTTGTGTAAAATTAGTTTTTTTGAATGTATATGGCTTTTAACAATCTACAGTTTATGATTATGGAGTCGGGGTTATTTTTTTCCCGTTGCCATAGTCGTTGAACTATCTTTATGGCGGAATGGAGTCTGCTCTACAAGTCTTGGCCTTAATTCTTTTATTGAACGTACTGTACTAACGTAAGTCATAGGTAAATATTTTATATCTCGACTAGAATTGACTTTTTTAATTTACGCAATTATTTTTAAGGATACTTAACTTTTATGAATAAAAAACTTGTACTATCTCTTGCCATTTCTGTTTTTATAACAGCTTGTGCAACAACTTCAACCCCTGTACAAACAATTGATACCGTTGCTAAAAATGATTTTCCCACCCGTGACCGTGTTGAATATGTCTTTAACTGTATCGCTAAGCACGGTGGCTTAAATGGGAGTAAGGCATTTATCAATCAATACGCTTGTGGTTGTAAAATTGATAAAATTGCAGAAAAGCTAACATTTGAAGAGTATGAAAGTGCCAGAACTTTTTCTTATTTGAAGAAAACACCGGGCGAAAATGGTGCTGTTTTTCGTGATCCTAAGCAGTCTAAAGACTTAAGAAAGTTGCTTAAGGAAGCTGATAAATACGCTGAATCACAATGTTTTGTAATGTAAATTTTTGCCCAATAAAAAAGGGGTTTATCAATCATGATATACCCCTTTTAAACTAGAATAATTAACTAATAGCCTGTACTAGCTTTATTTAGTTAAATTCATCATATCTAACTTTAACTTGTTTGAAATATTCCGCAGCTTTTTCCATTTTTGCTATAACTTCAGCTTTATCATGACCTTTTTTATAAGCTATACGTGCTTTACCAAGACGGCCTAGTGCTTTTTCACGAAGCATGTAAGTTGTAGTACTTTCAATAGTTTTAGCTTTTTGTTTAACTTTTTTAAACAATGCCATCATGTCTGCTTTTTCTAAACTACCATCTTTTAGAGCTTGTAAAGCTTTTTCAGATAATTCAATAGTTTCAGCAATAGAAACAACAGTATCAGCAGCTGTTGCATTTTCAATCTTACCAGCTGGTTTAGCCATTGTAGAAGGGGCAACACCAAGCATTGCAATGCTCACAAATAAAGCTAATGTTAGTTTTTTTAAAGACATTAAATTTCCTCGTTAAATAAATATTTTTTACCATGCATATTGTAAAGTATACGCATGAATAGAATATTAACACAAAGGGAGAATATTTTTTTATTTTAAAAACATAATATAAATAAGGTTATTAAGGGGTCACTTGGTATTCTTTACTATAGTGTTTACCTTTTTGGCAAACAGAACGATCTGTAGGCGATTCACAAGAAATATCTGTAAAGCTAGCTTTTAATACCCCTGCTTTATTTGGAATAAAATAGAATCTAAAATTTGGATCAGCACTGATGGCAATATCAATTTTAGCTGTTAATACAGGCTTGTCATTAAAGGTGATAGCAAGATGGTCAACAAAATGAGACTTCTTGATAAAACGGGTTACTTGATCCATTTGCATGCCTGTTATATTGGGGTGGCTAATTAACAATTGGGTGGCGACTGGTTTCCCCAGCTCTATCCCCTTCCCCAGTTTGAATTTAACTTTACCTAAGCGTTTCATTGCCGCATCTAAATCTGCGCCAATAGGTGCAGAGCACCCACCACTGGCTTTAACAAATTTTTTGCTCATATATAACTTGCCATTATTAAGTTCTGCGATAGCTCTAATATAACTATAAGTATTCACTCTCACGCGCATTGCCAAATCTGCTTTTCCTGTTTCAGGTGTAAAGTTAAATTCACCTACAAAAGGCAGAGGATTTTTATCAACAAAGACTGTGATTTTTTTAATATAGCTTGCTTTTGTTTGTTTTATTTTACTGACTATTTTTATAGGGACTAAGGCAGGGTCTTCTGCTCGATAAGGCGCATCAATTTCAATAATATCATTTGTTTCCTGAATTATTTTCCCTGGAAAGAACTGGTTTTTCAGTACCTTGTTCCATTGTGTTTCATCTTTTGCTGCGAATGTGAGCAAAGGGCTGACTAGTACGACGAGTAGTGCTATTTTAATTTTTTTCATTTTTCTAGTTTTGCTTATAATTCGCGCCATTACTGGTACAGAAATTATAGGTTAAAGGATCAGCTGAGAGTAGAGTGCGAACCAATTGCAATGATACACTTTGTACCTCAGTAGCCTACATCAATTTATATCAGTTGGGCCTATGACAGGGAGCTAAGCTTAGGAACGGTCTCTATGCTTTATCTTTATTAAAAAAGCCTTTAAACTTGCCTTGCCATGAATCCATCTTATCAGCAACATCTGCTAACTTTTCAGAAAAACTAGCCTCCTCTTCATCTTCTATTACATTTTTCTTTACGGCCTTTTGCTTAGCTGTTGCTACCTTTGGCGTACTTATATCAGCCGCCTTTTTTACCGTAGTTTGTGTTTCCTCTTGCTTGTTTTTTTGTATAACAGGTTCTAAGGTAACAGTCTTGGCAGCTTCATCTTTTTCTGGTTTTTTTGTAACAGCTTTGGGTTTCTTTTGAACCTCTCCACCTTCTAATGCATTATCCATTGAAGAAAACCACCCCATTGTTTTACTTACAAACCCTGACTTACTCTTTTTGGGCGTGGATGATGCAACTTGCTTTGATTTTTCTGGTTTTACTTGTTTAGCTTGCTTAGGCTGTTTTTGAGCAACAACCGTTTCTTGTTCTACTTTGTGAGGCACAGAAGATACTTTTTCAACAGTTACTTGCTCTTTACTTGGTGCTGTAGAAATCTTATCCTCTATTAACGCCTCATTTTTGGGAGAACCAGAAGGTATTATCTCTGGTAGCTCTTGTTTAACTTCAGGTTTGTTCGCTTCTTGGCTTAATAAATCTTTTTGTTCTTGTTCTTTATCAATAACTAAGCGCTGTGCTTTTTCAACGGCATGAGTATCGTTTAGTGTGGCTAATTGAGACTCTAGTTCTAAAACCCGGTTTATTTGAATTTTAGTTGATTGTTCTTGTTTAACTAATTGCGCAACCTGTTCATTTGAGAGATTTGTTTGTGCTTCCAATTGTTGTTTGGCCAAATTGAATTCTGCTGTTGTACTGGCAAGCCGCTTTTCAAGTTCAGCAATTTGTTCCTGTGCTGTTGTCGCTTTAGCCACTATATCCCGTTGCTTATCAAGCTTATGCTGTAATTGCTCAAGCAATTTATTCTTTTCAGAAAGTGTAGTATTTATAGCATCAATTTCAGCCTGCTTTTCTTTAGTTAAGGAAGTAATCAATGCTTCTTTATCTTCAAGTTGCTTTTTAAAGCTTTCTTTTTCCTGTTGTAAGGTATCTGTTGTCTGGTCTAACTGTTGTTGCTGGTCTGTTATTAAAGCAGCAGATTCCTTCTGCTCATTTTCTAGTTTTTCCAGTTTAGTTTGTGCTTGCTCTAAATGTTGATGAGACTCTATAAGACGTTTTGATAGCTTGGATATCTTGAAACTTTTTATAATTGCAATAACTATCACACCAATAAAAAAAGCAAGTACAGCTAAAACAACGCTATACCGAGTATTTGCTATTGCTGTCTGTTGCCAATCAACCCAATAAAATGCCATTAATTCTATGTACTTATCCATTTAACGCCCCAAAATACTTTAATTAAAGGAGTAAATTTACCAGATTTATAGTTATTTCAGAAGTCTAATTTTATTTATTTAACAAGGACAAAATTAAAAAAATAGCATTTAATCAAATAAATGCTGGAAATTCATAAATTTAACACCTTGCATATCTTCAATGGTTTAAAATAATAAATAGACTCCTTATTTGGTTTAATGCCCTTATGCAGACACAATTTTCATCATTCTTTTCTATTATCTTATGGAAGCAACGTATAGTATTTTGGGGTGGGGCCATTTTTGTCGGGATATTAATTGTTGCAATGACCTTACTGAGTGAATGGGCAGCAGATACTTATCGCTTTTTATCACAGCAATATTTTTGGTTTAATTTTTTAGTTGCGCCATTAGGACTCAGCTTTACCGCTTGGCTCACTTTTCGGTTTTTTCCTGGATCTGAGCGTAGTGGTATTCCACAAGTAAAAACAGCTTTAGAAATCACAGGTAATTTAGAGGATAGAAATAGGCTTATCTCTCTTAGAATCGCTTTCGGAAAAATGCTATTACCCATTATGGGCTTATTATCAGGTGCATCTGTCGGTTTTGGAGGCCCCGCAGTACATGTTGGTGCTTCATTTATGGCATCATTAGGAAAAGCTGTTAAGTTCCCTTCTCATTATATGGAAAAAGGACTTATTCTGGCCGGTAGTGCCGCTGGATTTGCTGCAATGTTTAGTGCTCCTTTGGCAGGTATTATATTTGCTATTGAAGAAATGGGACGGGCATTAGAAGAAAAAATTAGTAGTTTAGTTTTAACAGCTATTGTATTTTCTGGTGTAACGGCTTATGCACTATTAAATAACTACATTTATTTTAATGATAAATCATTTATTATGCCTTGGGGGGAAAATTGGTTTGCAATCCCTATATGCGGTATAGCAGGAGGATTTTTGGGGGGTGTTTTTAGTAAAATCATTATCCGTGGTGGACGCTTTCTAAAAAAAACAGGCTTACCCATTGTATTAATTGCCTTTGTATCAGGTGGGGTTATTGCTATCTTAGGCTATTACTCTAATGGTGACTCATTTGGTACTGGATACGCCCAAACTAAAATAATTTTAAGCAGTACGACGACTATGGACCCCTGGTTTCCACTTTATAAAATGCTTGCTTCTTGTGCTACTTTTTTTAGTGGTATTCCTAGTGGAATCTTTGTACCCTCAATTGCCACGGGTGCGGGGCTCGGCGTTGATTTAGCCCATTGGTTTCCTGTTGCACCCGCATCTGCAATGATTTTATTAACGATGACAGCTTACTTTTCAGGTATGTTGCAATCCCCTCTCACTTCCTTTGTTATTGTGATGGAAATGACAGGGAGTCACGAAATTTTAATCCCACTCATGGCCACTGCTTTTTTTGCCACCGGAACATCAAAATTAATTAATCCTACCCCTTTGTATCGAGCACTATGTAACGCTTATACTGCTCCCAAAAAACCAGAAAGTAGTAGCAATGAAGCTTAAATATATACTCACAATCCTATTACTTATTTTTGTGGCTTTATTTATTTTATTTTTAAGACCCGTTGTCATAGCGGCTCCCAATTTAACTTTTACCACAATTTATGGAAAAAAAATTGAACTATCCAAGTTAAAAGGAAAGCCTGTTATTGTTAACTTTTGGGCAACCGATTGTGCGAGTTGCATAAAAGAAATACCTCAATTAATTGAGTTATATAATAATTTTCACCCTAAAGGCTTGGAGATAATTGCGATAGCCATGTATTACGACTTTCCAAGCCATGTGCTTGAGATGTCAAAAGCCAAGCAAATACCTTATGATGTGGCTTTAGATTTAAAAGCTGAGCATGCATTTGCCTTCGGTCAAGTTCAACTAACACCCACAACTTTTTTGATCTCTCCTAGCGGTGATATTGTTATGAAAAAACAAGGTTTACTTAATATGCCAAAATTACAACAACTGATACAAAATTTAATATTAGGATAATACTATGCTCTGGTTAAAAGCATTACACCTTATATTTATGGTGACATGGTTTGCAGGATTATTTTATTTGCCTCGCTTATTTGTCTATCACGCAATGAGTGATGATGAAATCAGTAATGAACGTTTCAAAGTAATGGAGCGAAAACTTTTCTATGGCATTATGACTCCAGGTATGATCGCCACTTTCATCTTCGGAATTTGGATGCTAACAGACTATGCTTGGGTGCTATATTCAGCAACGGGCTGGCTACATATAAAACTCACATTACTTGTTGCATTGGTTATTTATCACGGTTATTGCGGTAAATGCTTATTAGACTTTAAATATGATAAAAATCAACGTTCTCATGTATTTTATCGCTGGATGAATGAAGTCCCTGTGTTATTTTTAATTGCTATTATTATCTTGGCTGTTGTTAAGCCATTTTAAAAATACTGACATAAATACTTGGTATATGTGACTTTATCACTGTTTTCTAATTTACTATTCACTAATATAGATTTCGAGCTAATAAATTCAAGTTTAATTATTAGCCTTTTCTTACATTATTGAGGTAATTCAAATGATAGATTTTATGCTAAGTATTTTTTCTTCTGCATTGGGTATGGATATGCGTGACCACCATGATATACCTTTTGCTCTTCCTTTATTAATGGCCTGTTTTGTTGGGGGTATCGTCGGTTTTACAATTATTCGTTTTATTGGAAATGAACAAAAAGAGGATGCTAAACAAGCCACTATAAAAAATACTGATAGATAAAATTTATCAGGGTTAATAACTTGTCACAGGTTAATTTAGTATATTAAAACAGAATATTGTAGAGCGAACTCTAGACTTTAGAATGATTCAAAATGTTAAAATAATTTTGACCCCATACTTAGCCCTCCCCAGCAAGGGAGGGCTATAAGTAATTAACCCGTTAATTCTTTAAGAGCTTGTTTATCTAAAATTTCAACCGTTCCTCTATTTAATTTTACCCACCCTTTTGCTTCAAACTGCTTTAAATTCCTGGAAATAACTTCACGAGCTGAACCCATTTTACTGGCTAATGTTTGGTGCGTCAGTTGTAATTTATCCAAATCATAACTCAATAATTCCTTAGCTAAACGCCATTGTATACCTTCAAAAACCACCTCGCCCAAACGTCCAATTACATTAGATAAACGAGCTGAGAAGTTTTTAAATACAAATTCTCTAAAAAAAGCAGACTGCTCTACACAGCGATAAAAAGTATGAGATGAAATAACAAATGCCGTTGTTTCTTCTTCAGCATAGGCCTCGGCTGGATAATTATCCCCACTCAAAAGGCAGGATGTTGTTAATACGCAAGAATCGCCAGGGCGTACTTGATATAACAATATCTCACGACCATTTTCAGATAGTAATTGTGCCTTCACAGAGCCGCTGAGTAATAACAAATAATTTTTACACTCCCCACCCGCACCAAATACTTGCTGGCCAGCAGGAATATTTACCAAAGTGGCATTTCCATAAGGCTCATCATTATAGATTCACCACATTGTATAAACTCTGGAAAACTCGATTCCCATAAGGTTTGGTGCTTAATCATTGTTTTTCCAATTATTTTATTAGCTGAATACTTTATGCGCTAACTAAATTGTTGTAAAGGGAAACCTTTACTTTTAATAGGTGTTGCGAATCGTTCGCATTTGTATTAATATGCATGAAAAATTTAACTACCTCTACCCTTTTATTATGAAAAAACTCTCTTATTCTATAGCCTTGCTTTTAGGAACAAGCATGCCCGTACAAGCCCTTACAGTTGATGAGCTAGCGGCTCAATTTGAAAGCTATAAAAAACAACAATCCGTAAAATTTGATCAATTGAGTACTGAAAATGCAAACCTAAAAGCACAAAACAAAAATTTAAAACATCAAATAAAGAATACTCAGCAACAAGTAGCAACCAATACAGCTGCCGTTGAAGTTGTCAGTGAAAACTATGAGGAGGTTGGTAAAACAAATGAATGGTTTAATAGTACAACGCTAGGGGATTATGGTGAATTACATTATCAAAATCGCAGTGTAGAAGGCGATAGTGATAAAGAGGAAGTTGATTTCCACCGTTTTGTATTATTTTTTGGTCATGAGTTTGCTGATAATTTGCGCTTCTTCTCGGAACTTGAGCTTGAGCATGCTTTATCAGGTAATGGACAAAAGGGGGCAGTCGAACTTGAACAGGCTTATCTGGAGTATGACTTTAACTCAAACTCCAGTGCAAAAGCAGGTTTGTTTTTAATGCCAGTCGGTATAATGAATGAAACACATGAACCTACTACGTTTTATGGTGTAGAACGTAATGAAGTTGAAACATTTATTATTCCAACAACTTGGTGGGAAGCGGGTGTCACGGCTAATTATCATTTTAGTAATGGTCTAAGCTTTGACCTTGGTATTAGTAGCGGACTTGATATGAAAAATGATTTTTATACTCGTGGCGGTCGTAAAGGTGTTGCAAAACAAAAGGCAAATGACCCAATTTTTATTGGTAGAGTTAAATATACGGGTCTTCCAGGGCTTGAATTAGCTGCAACTGTGTTACACCAAACTGATATGGCACAAAGTAATAATACCAGTAACACCAATGCTGTTGATATTGGTTCAGGTACATTATATGAAATGCATACCATTTATAGTTATGCAATGGGCCCCGGTACTTTTATTGGTAAGGCTCTTTATAGTCGCTGGAAATTTGATATTAATGATCCTGGTCAGCAAGCTGCAGCAGATCAATATGGCTGGTATCTTGAACCCAGTTATAGGCTACCAACGTCAATAGGAGATGTTGGTGTGTTTGGTCGATACCAAGAGTTAGATTATTATAGAGTAACAAATAAACACTATAATATCTGGGAAGCGGGAGCTAACTGGTGGATACATGAAAATGTAGTGCTAAAAGCTAACTATACTTACAAAGAAGATACCCTTAACAATAATAAAGATGAAAGTGGAGTTGATTTAGGGATTGGTTACCAGTTTTAAAATAATCTCCATATCGTAGAGACAAGGCATGCCTTGTCTCTACAGAGTAACAACAATTACCTGTGTATTTATGTTAAAAACTATTTTAATTATTCCATTTCTGTTTTTCTTTTCTTCACTCCATGCTGAAGAATATCAAAGTACCGAAGATTTTCTACAACAGGTTTTTGAAGGCTCTCCTCCAAAACCAAAAGTATTATGGATAAAAAAAGATATTCGAGACAAAGTTATTCAAATTCTTCACCATAAACCAGGCTTTTTAAGAACACGTTATTGGCAGTCAAATGATAAATCTGTATGGGTTATTAATGAAATAGGTAAAACAAAACCTATTACTACTGCCATTGTGATTCAAGATAATAAAATTAAATTAATCAAAGTATTGGCTTTTAGGGAAAGTCGAGGCTGGGAGGTTAAACATGATTTTTTTACCAATCAATTTAAGCAAAATACTTTAAATACAAATTTAGAGTTGAATAAACCTATTGATGGTATTTCAGGTGCTACCTTATCAGTAAGAGCATTAACTAAAACGGCTAAATTAGCATTGTTTTTTAATAATCTAATTAAACCATGAGAAAAAGAAAAAAGAATAAACTTTGGAGCTTAGTATATAAACTTCATCGTTATGCTGGCTTACTCTCGGCAATAGTGCTACTTATGCTTGCTATTACTGGCATTATTTTAAATCATACCGATGACTTAAAATTAGATAGTAAAATGGTGTACTCCCCTGCCTTATTAAATTGGTATGGCATTCAAGTACCAGAAACACTAACAAGCTTTGCCACTCAAAACCATTGGATAAGCTTAATTGGAGAACAATTGTATTTTGATAATTTGTTATTAGAAACACATCAAAAACAATTGTTAGGTGCTATTGAAACCAATGATTTTATTGTTATTGCCTCAAAAACCACATTATCCCTAATCTCACCGGAAGGAGATTTTATAGAATCAATTCCTTTTAATAATATTGAAAAAATTACTGTAGATAATCAAGCCACAGTTATTAAATCGAAAGAAGGTGTTAATTACAGCGATGATGGCTTACTGACATGGAAAGCTTTTAACCATAAAATCACTTCTTGGTCATCCCCATCTCAATTACCGAATAATATTGCACAAAATATTAAAAACCAATTCAGATCTTCAGTTTTACCACTAGAAAGAGTTATCCTTGATATTCATAGTGGCCGGTTTTTTGGTTTTCTAGGTGTGATTATTGTCGATATTAGTGGAGTATTTTTAATTATACTGGCTTTAACAGGCTCAGCAGTATGGTTAAAACATAAATTCAGGTCTTTTAAACGGCGGTAACCCACTCTTGTCTAAAGATTAAAACAGTAGTTCTTCATCACTTTTCAGCAATATGATATTCTAAAGCGATTTACCATCCACTTTATTTGAATAATCATTAATACATGAGTAAAAATCGCCCTGTTGTTTTATCTTTTTCTGGCCATGACCCCAGTGGTGGGGCTGGGGTACAAGCAGATATAGAAACCTTTATCAGTCATCAATGCCATGCTTGTAGCGTTATCACTTCATTAACTGAACAAGATAGTCATAATGTTAAAAAACTGATCCCACAGCAGCCTCAAGATGTTATAGATCAGGCGCGCACTGTGTTAAATGATTTTCAAGTAAGTGCCATAAAAATCGGACTTATTGGGCATAAGCAAACAGCAGAGGCCATTTATACTATTTTATTGGAAAACTCGGATATTCCAGTTATTTTAGACCCTGTATTAGCAGCAGGCGGTGGCTCATCTTTATCAAATGAGTCACTTATTAAGTGTATTATCGAAAAATTACTACCTTGCACAACAATTTTGACACCGAATACAGAGGAAGCAAGAGTATTAGCAAAACAAAGTGACTTATTATCTTGTGGAAAAACCCTTCTAACCCTAGGTTGCAAAAATGTCCTTATAACAGGAACACATGAGCAATCGACCACCGTTGATAATCAGTTTTTTCAAAGCAATGGAAAAATAGAAACTTTTAGTTGGGACAGATTAAATCATGAATATCATGGTTCTGGTTGTACACTTGCCAGCGCAATTGCAGCATTAATAGCACAGGGCTTAGATCCTTTTACTGCGGTTACCGAGGCTCAAGATTATACCTGGAACAGCCTAGATAACGCCTATCAACCTGGACAAGGTCAATTTAATCCCAACCGTTTATTCTGGATGGAGGGTAATTAATGAAATTTCCAACCTCTGGGCTTTATGCTATTACCCAAACTGAAGCAAAACAGAGCGCTGTTATTATTGACGAAGTATCCAGAGCTCTTAAAGGGGGGGCTAAGCTTATTCAATATAGAGATAAAAGCTCAAACGATAAAGTATATTTAGCCACACAATTACTTAATTTATGCAAACAATATCATGTCCCTTTATTAATTAATGATGATGCTACCTTAGCTTATCAAATAGGTGCTGATGGTGTTCATATTGGTAAAGATGACGGTGAATTAACAGCGGCAAGAAAAATATTAGGTCCTAAAGCCATTATTGGCCAGTCTTGTTATGATAATATTAACCTTGCGCTTCAAGCCGAAAAAAATGGGGCAGATTATGTGGCCTTTGGACGTTTCTTCCCCTCTAGCTCTAAACCATTAGCGGCACCTGCTCATATTGAAACACTACGTTTAGCACGTACTAAAATTAAAGTGCCTATTGTTGCGATTGGCGGAATTTTACCTGAAAATGGCAATCAACTATTAAAGGCTGGGGCCGACTTATTAGCCGTTATTGGTGGTGTTTTTACCCACGATCCTGAAACCTCAGCTCGACAATATAGCAAGCTTTTTAAAAACAATTAAAAGGGTTTAATAATGATTAAAAGCCGCAGGCAGTTTATAAGCAACATTATTACGCTTACTTCATACGGTTTAACCCTAGCGTCCGGTATTTTATACTCGCCCATCTTAGCGGCTCAAAACTTACAAAAAAAATTTACTTTAACTAATTTTGATAAAACCATCGCCCTGTTATTTAATGGCGAAAAACTAATTGATAACCATAATAAAATAAAGATTACTCGTCTTCCCAATATTGCTGAAAATGGTGCAGTTGTTCCGATAAAAATAAGTAGTCATTTTGATAAAATAACTAAAATATATATCTTAGTAAAAGAAAACCCACACCCTTTAAGTGCTGAGTTTTTTGTAT
>JAJRUF010000146.1 GCA_024277935.1 Gammaproteobacteria bacterium | reverse complement strand
ATAAAGACAAAAAAAGAGGAGATTATTTTTTTAAAAAATACGAATGAGAATTGTTCGCAAATATAGGGCTGTGAAATTTGGAGTTTTGCAAGAGGCTCCATTGTTTTGAATTTAATGTATTCATATAATAAATGCTGTTTATTTTGTGCGTTAGATATGTGTTTGATAAAAATAAAAAACTAATTGTCACATTGTACTAAAGTACTGTATGTAAAACTTTGGTGTATTTTTATACTTCGCGCGGTCACGGAGGTGGAATTTATAAACTGCTGATTTTTGTCGATAGCAACGACTGTATGGATGCAGGAGGTAGAGCAACGCAGGAGCAGTTGCCGAGGCGTTGAAACAGGCGCATAGCAAGCTACGCAACTGTTTCAGCAACGCAGCTATCGGCAAAAATTTAGCGGTTAGAAATCCGCAGTCGTGACCGCACGAAGTATAACAAGCCTACTAATATAAAATTTACATATAATAATAAAAATAAGGAATACCGATCATGTTAATGAGTATAAGAAATATAGATTTAAACCTTCTCTATATTTTTATTAGTGTTTATGAAAGCAAAAGTATTACTCTTGCAGCAGAACGCCTTTGCTTATCTCAACCTGCGGTTAGCAATGCTTTGACTCGGTTGAAAAAAACACTAAATCAAACACTTTTTATCAACAAAAATAGACAGATTTTACCCACTCGCCTAGCAGATGCCTTTTATAAAGAAATCAAAGGGAGCTTCAATATAATAGAAAACTCCCTGTTAAAAATAAGTAATTTTGTTCCTGAAGACTCTCAGCGAACATTTCATATCGCGACTTGTAATTGTGGTGATTTAATATTGTTTCCTAAACTGATTCCCTTTCTTAAAAAATATGCACCCGATGTAAGCATTAACCGTATCCCTTTTTCTGACAACAATTTAGAACAGCAAATCCTTAAAGGTGACCTAGAGCTTATGATGTTTTTTGATTTTCCCGTTGGAAATGAGGTTTCAAAAGAACACTTATTTTATGACTCCATGTCATTAGTAACGGGGCCTCAGCATCACTCCTTGCCAAGTAAACTTTCAATTGATGAATTAATGACTGTTGAGCTTGTCGGTCATGGTTCTGGTTTTGAGCAATATATTCCTTTATTGGCACATTTTAAAGAAAATAAAATATATAGTAATCAACAGCTGAGCATTGAAAATATTTGGAGTGTCTTAGATATAGTTGTAACTTCTGACCTTGCCGCAGTAGTTCCCACATTCTTTGCTAAAAAAGTGACAAAATATATGCCACTAAGAATTCATCAATTAGACGATAATATCGCATCCTTGAGTGTCTGCTTGTATTGACGTGAGTCAGAGAGTGAAGACCGAGGACACCAATGGCTTAGGTCTGTCGTTAGAAATATTGTTCTTGAAGATCAAAAAAATGACTGCTTATAAGCAACTAAAAATTCACAACAATTAAATTCTAAATAGCTGTCCCTGCCCTAACTTAAAAACCCTGTCAACTAGCTTTAACCCAGCTTTACGATGAGTCACCATAACCAATGTTTTATGCTTTGCTATTTGCTCTAGCGTTGCTAATACATCATTTTCTGTTGCTTGATCTAAGCCTTCCGTAGGCTCATCTAATAATAGAATGGGGGCATCTTTTAAGTACATTCTGGCCAAGGCAATTCTTCTGGCTTCCCCTCCTGAAACCTTTGAACCATGCTCTCCTATCCAAGTATTTAGCCCCTCTGGTAATTGTTTTATAAATTTATCTAAACCCGCTTGCTGGATAGCCTGGTCAATTTCACTATTTGAAGCTTTAGGTTTGGCTATCAGTAAGTTTTGCTTAATGGTGGCGGCAAATAATTCCGTACGCTGTGACAGAACGGCAAACTGCTCCATTAAGTTATTGCTTGTTATTTTTTTATAATCAATGCCTGAATATTCAATACTGCCTTGTTGAGCATCATAAAAGCGTAGTATTAATTGTAATAAAGTACTCTTCCCTGCTCCACTTTCACCGATTATGGCCGTTTTACTACCTTGAGGAATATCTAACTGTATATTTTTCAGCACCCAGTCTGACTGCTCTGTATAACGAAAGCTAAGATTTTTTATCCTAATTGCACCGGTGTTTATAATTTTTTGTGGATTTACAGGTTCAGCGATAAGGGGTTTTTGCTCAACAATATGTCTTATTCGTTGAGCTGAAGCCTGAGTTTTTGCTAACATTTGCATTGCTGCTGATAAAGGCAGTACTAATTCAAAAATGGCCAACACACAAAATACCAACATAACAAAGACTGCGGCTGAAATATTGTGTTGTTGAAATAACCAAGCACTCGCAATAAGACTAGCGGCAACTGTCAGTTGATATATTAATAAGGTTAAAGCTGAAGATTGCGCGGTCAATTGATTGTTACTGCTTTGAGTATTCAGCAGTTTATCAGAGAGCCCTAGCAGCATTGTTTTAAATCGTTTATAAGCATTAAATGCTTTAAGTTCTGTTATATTTTGAAGTACTTCAATTTGAGCTATTTTAAATTTTACTGTTTGCTCTGTTATTTGTTTTGCGCCCTGACGACCTAAAAAATTATAAATCCAGGGTATTATTACCGCTGTTATCAACAAAACAAAACAGACAAACAAGCTTAATTGCATTGAATAACTAGCAATAAAACTGATAACGATAAGACTGCCTAAAAAAGCGATTATTATCGGTGCCCCCAGTCTTAAGTATAGAGCATCTAAAGCATCTATATCCTGGGTAATATTATGTAGCAGGTCAGCACTTCGCTGACTGGCTAAATAACCGGGTGCTAGCGGTATAAGCTTGGCAAAAAACCAGGTTCTAATTTCAGCTAATACTCTAAAAGTCGCTTCATGCGTTATAAGCCGTTCAGTATAACGACCAAAGGTTCGTATTATTGCTAGTCCTCTAATTTCTGCTGCTGGTTGCAAAAAATTAAAAGTAACGGCAATACCATCGGGTGCCAAGACTCCTGCAATCGCTGAGGAAGTAATAAACCAACCTGAAAGTGTGAGTAATGTAATTGAGGCGAGTGATGTGATTAAAGATAAAAATATCCCTGCAATCAACCATGCTTTATAGGGTTTAAATAGCTTTAAAAAGAATAATAAGTCGCTCATATTAGCTTCACCACTCGATCCATTCTAGCCATTACTTCAGGGTCATGACTGGCGATTATCAGTGTTTTATCTTTAAATAATTGATCAATGACATTGAGCAATTTGGTTTTTGTTGCTTGATCTAAATGTGTAGTGGGTTCATCCAATAATACAATCGGTACATTTTTAATAAAAGCGCGTGCTAATGCAATACGTTGAACCTGTCCTCCTGATAAGCCATAGCCTTTTTCTCCGACCAAGGTGTGCATACCTTTTTCTAAGTATTGACTAAAATCTATAACACCTGTTTGCTCCGCTGCTTGGTTAATTTGCTGGTCGGATAATTCAGTGTCTAACAGGCTAATATTATCTTTAATTGATGCATAAAAAATATTCGATTGTTGGCCTGCCCAGGCAATATTATTCAGACTTTCTTGTTGACTAAGCTGCTTGCCATTAATTAAAACTGTTCCTTTTGTTGGCTGTTCAAACCCTAGTAATAAGTTAAACAAGGTGGTTTTACCCACCCCAGATTCCCCCATTAAAGCAATTTTCTCCCCTGCTTTAATTTTTAAAGAAAATGAATCAATCACTTTTTTTTGCTGATAGTGCTTTGATACATCACGTAATTCAATTGCATAATGATTATCTTCTGTCTTGGTATGTGATGAATAAGTAACAAGTTGCTGTTTGGGTGATGTTTGCTCAAGGACTTTTAAAATATTGTCCGTTGCACCAATAGCCGCCGCTTTATCATGATAATAAACAGACAATTGTTTTAAGGGGTTAAAAAATTCAGGTGCCAGTAATAAAACGAATAATGCTTGTTGCAAAGTTATATTGACTGCGGGGCCAAAATGTACCAAGCCTAGTAAACCTAGACCAACATAGACAGCAACCAAAGCAACGGCAACCGCACTAAAAAATTCTAAAACAGCTGATGAAAGAAAAGCAATACGCAAAACTTCCATGGTTTTTTCACGAAAATCAGTTGAAACTTGTTGGATTATATTAAGTTCCGCTTCAGCTTGTCCAAATAACTTTAATGTTGTTAAACCTTGTAAGCGGTCTAAAAAATAACCACTCATTCTTGCCATTGCCAAGAATTGATTCCGGTTTGCTGATGCTGCGCCCATACCTACTAAGGCCATAAACAAAGGGACTAAAGGGCCCGTCACTAAAAAAATAACCGCAACAACCCAGTTGACAGGGAAGACCACGGCAATCATTATTAAAGGTAAAACAGAAACAATAATTTGCTGGGGTAAATAACGGGAAAAGTAATTTTCTAAGGCTTCCGTATGTTCTAAGGTCGTAGCGGCTAACGCTCCACTTTGTTGTTGCTTACTAAATGCAGGGCCAAGCAATTCAAATTT
>JAJRUF010000145.1 GCA_024277935.1 Gammaproteobacteria bacterium | reverse complement strand
GCTATCGCTAATAACATCACAATAGGGGTGTAAATACGGGCAAATTTCTCAACCCATTGTTCAGCTTCTGCACGCTTACTATGAGCATCTTCTACCAAACGAATAATATGCGCCAGTGTGGTATCAGAAGCCAGTTTAGTGGCCTTAATTTCCAGCGCGGCTTCGCCATTAATACTGCCTGCGAAAACCTCATCCCATGTTTGCTTAGTGACAGGGACACTTTCACCGGTAATGGGTGCTTGATTAACTGAACTAATCCCGATTGTCACTTCACCATCCAGTGGTATCTTTTCACCCGGTTTAACGATAAACAGAGTGCCTATAGTCACTGTTGCTGCGGGGATATGGGTCTCCAGTCCATTTTTAGCTTTTATGGTAACATCCGTGGGCGCTAAATCTAGCAAGGCTTCCACTGCATGTCGAGCACGCCCTATGCTCCAGCTTTCAATCGCTAATGAAAGAGAAAATAAAAAACTGACGGCTGCCGCTTCAAACCATTCATTAATTACCATGGCACCGATAATGGCAACCAGCATTAACAAATTCATATCGGCACGAAGTCGCTTCAAGGCATAGAAAGCTTTAACGATAACGTGACGCACACCAAAAATAATAGCCAGCCCATAAGCTATTTTTTCAGCCAGAGGCATGTTTTGTGGATTGTGTGCATTGAGTAGATTTTTAAGGTAATCGCCTAAGTCCTGCCATGAATAAGTCCAGGTTTCTGGCTTTTGAAAAAAATGTTGAATATCGGTAAATCCACCGGCAATGGCAATATGTATCAATACTCCTGCAATAATACACAAGCCACTTAGGACGGTATAAAGGGTCTGTGAGCGTTGCCGCTGGCTAACATCGGTTTGTGTTTCTCCCGGCTTCCAGCGTGTAGCTTTCATTCCGGTTCCGCCAACCGCTTTGATAATCGTTTTTTCTGATACCTGACTAGCTTCTTCAAGAATCGTCATACGACCATTAATGACATCAAAGGCCAATTTATTGTCGCCACCCACTAAAGGCCCTATTTCTGACTTTAGAATGGTCACTTCCTCAACACAGTCCAGCCCTTCAATTTTGAAGGTCATACCTTTTATAGGGGTTGAATTAGAAGATGTTTCACTTTCTGTTGACTCACTATGCCCACAACAACTTTTTTTTGATTTACTCATATTTTTTCCATCTTGTATAGTGATGCGCTTCCTATCGTCAGCACATCCTACTTTACTTAAATGCCCTCATTTTTCTTAAGCCCAGTGATACGCAATACCCTACCAAAATAAAAATATAATGTAGGATGTGCTGAGGAACGAAGCGCATCAATTCATTCGCCCGTTTCAAAATCGAACTCAACGGGACTTCCCCAGTTTTTGGGATACCAGCCCATTTTTACATATTTATGAAAGCTGGAATGCGGCCAATCCATTACATTAGAGACATAGCCATGTTTGACTGGGTTCCAGTGAATATAATCCAAATGACGATTAAAATCCTCTTCATTTCTAAGCATATGCTCCCAGAATCGACGTTGCCAAATACCACGTTCTCTGCGTTTAATACGACTATTAGAGAGTTGTTCTCCTTTAGCTAACGAACGAGAAAATTTTCCCTTTAGCAAATTCCAACGTGTAGAATAATTGGTATCACCTTCAGGTAGTGTCCAGATACAATGTAAGTGATCTGGAAGGATTACAACGGCATCTATTCTAAAAGGATGCTTTGCTTTGACTTCGCTAAATGCCGAGCGTAACACCTTAATATTCTCGATTAATAAGGGATTATTCTGTCTTTTTAACAAATTTACCGTAAAGAACCAGCTTGCCCCTAGTGTATATATGCGTCGATAATTCGTCATTGTTGAAACTCCTTATAAAAATATATTGACGTTTCATGATGCGCTTCCTATCGTCAGCACATCCTACTTACATAGCCACTTCCCCTCTTTCTCCCGTACTAATTCGAACCGCTTCCAGTACCGGCAATACATAGATTTTCCCATCGCCTTTAAGCCCAGTATGCGCACCTTTCTGTATCGCTGTAACGACCTGTTCGACTTGATCATCACTACAGGCTATTTCCAATTTTAAGCGAGAAGCCAAGCCATAACTATCTTCATCAAAAATAGCATCTGACATGTCCTTATGGTTATGCCCACAACCACGCATTTCTAATACACTGATCCCTGATAAGCCTTTAATTTTATGTAATTCCAGTATGGCATTCTCAAGTTTCAATGGTTTTATATAAGCAATCACTTGTTTCATATCAATCCCTCTCCTTAACCCAAATTTTTCCAGTTGGGCTCATGGCTAATTCCCAATCCTCACCATCTCCCCTGACATCAACTTCATATTCAATACGTCCATCAGGATGTTCAATTTTTTCCGCATCCTGAATACTTAGTTTTGTAAAAGTCTGCGTCAGTGTTTTAATGATCGCACTAGGCAACTCGGAGACCTCAATGGCTTCTTCATGCCCAAAATGTTTGCCATGCGCCTCAAACAAAGTTTCATGTTGCTTACCGTTGGTTTTATATTTAACTTCATATAAGACTATTCCAAAATGCAATTCTTTATCGACTTTAATATTTTTTGCATCAGGATGTTCTGCTTTCATGGCTTTAATAACCGCTTTAGGTACTTCAGACAGTTTAATTTTTCCAGCTTGTGCTGAAAAAGAACTTAATACCAAGGTTGCTAGTAATGATAAAAATAGTATTCTTTTAGACATGATAATTTCCTGTTTAATTAAGTTTTCTTACAAATTAAAGCGTACAAAATAACTATTTTGTACGCCAAAAATAGTTATTTTGGTTCTGTTACAAACCACTTATAGAGTGCCGGTATAATCAATAAAGTTAAAAAGGTTGATGTAACCAAACCTCCAATAACCACAGTTGCCAAGGGTCGCTGTACTTCTGAGCCGGTTCCACTCGCAAGTAATAAAGGAATTAATCCTAATGCCGTGGTTACCGCAGTCATCAACACCGGACGTACTCTGAGACAAGCCCCCTGAATAGATGCTTTGTCAATAGGATTGCCTTCCTGTACTAATTGATTAAGATAAGTCACCAGCACCATACCATTTTCCAGTGCGATACCAAATAATGCGATAAAGCCAACGGATGCAGGGACGGATAAATTCTGACCACTAAGCCACAAGGCAATAACCCCCCCCACCAAAGCCAGTGGAATATTCAGTAAAATCAAGGCTGCATTTTTTAAGGAATTAAAACTACTATAAAGTAACAAGGCAACAATCATTAACGTCACTGGCACGACGATAGCAAGACGCGCATTAGCCTGTTGCTGTAGACGGAATTGCCCCCCCCAAGTGGTTAAATATCCAGCTGGTAGCGATACCTTATCGTCAATCGCCTGCTGCGCTTCGGCAACAAACGAGCCAATATCTCGGCCAACAACATTCGCCTGAATGGTAATAAAGCGCTGGTTATTTTCCCGAGTGATTTGTCGTGGTCCAACAATTTCTTTAATCTCAGCAATCTGCCCTAAAGGCACATGCAGGCCATTAGGACCACTGATAAGGATATTAGCAATGGCCTCTGGGGTATTGCGATCCGCTTTATCGTAACGTACATAAATATCAAAACGTCGTATACCTTCAAAAATTTGCCCAGCCGTCGTACCGCCTACTGCACTACGAATAACATTTTGTACATCATCAATATTTAAACCATAACGAGCAATCGCCTGACGATCAGGCGTAATGACTAATTGTGGCGTACCACTCACTTGATCCACCTTAACATCCGCTGCACCAGGTACTTGTTTCATCACTGCTGCAATTTTATCGGCATTTTTCTTTAGCAAGGCTAAATCATCACCAAATAATTTCACTGCCAGCTCTGCTTTAACCCCTTCCAGTAATTCTTCTACTGTCATTTCAATTGGCTGGGTTAGGTTTGCACTAATACCGGGCAAGTTTGCTATTTTCTTGCGAATTTCCTGCTCAATAAATTCTTGATCTCCTGGCTCTCGCCATTCATCTTTAGGCTTTAGGATGACATACATTTCTGCTGAATTCACAGGATCCGCATGAGCACCCACCTCACCCCGACCTATTCGGCTAGTGACTTCAACGACTTCGGGTATAGTCAATAAACGTTTTTCGACAACCTCAGTATTATGTTTGGTTTCGGTAATGGCAATGGACGGTGCCATGGTTAATTGAACGACCACTGTGCCTTCCTGTAAAGTCGGCGTAAATTCTGATCCCAGAAAGGGAAAAACAGCACTACCCAATAACAGCAATCCACCGGCAAAGCCTATGGCTATTTTGCGGTGATTAACAAAATAGCTAACCATAGGTCGATAAGGTGTAAGCAAAGCATTCAAGATGCGTTCGTCCAGATTCGGCTTACCATCCGCCCGTGCTTGTTGGCGACGCATTAATATATCTGATAAGACCGGAGCCAAAAAAAGTGCATAGATTAAGGAACCTAACATTGCCAAGGCAACGGTAAAGGCTAAGGGTTTAAAAGTTTTTCCAGCGACCCCTTCTAAGGTAAATAATGGTAGAAATACAATAATAATAATTGAAATCGCAAATAAAATTGGTTTAGCAACTTCTCGACAGGCCCGCCCTACCACATGAATTCTAGGTTCATCTGGGTCGGCTTCGCGCAACATTCTATCCACATTTTCAACCATCACAATGGTACCGTCTACCATCATACCAATGGCAATCGCCAAACCACCCAAAGACATTAAATTAGCCGATAAATTAAATTGACCCATGGCAATAAAAGCGAACATCACCGAAAAAGGAATCGCCAACGCCACTACCACGCTGGGACGAAATCCGCCCATAAATAAAAAGAGTACCAGTGATACTAGAATAATACCTTGCACCAAAGCATTGCTGACCGTACTAACAGCACCTTCAACAATATCTTTTTGCTGATAATATGGCACAATACTGACACCTTCTGGCAGGGCTTTATTGATTTTATTAATTTTTTCTTCAACTCGCTCAATCACCGTTGATGCGTTGGTGCCATAAAGCTTTATCACCATACCAGCAACCACTTCTCCCTCTCCATTACGGGTTTGTAGCCCACGTCGAATAGCACCACCAATTTTAACGGTAGCTACATCTTGCAAATAAACCGGACGACCATCCACGGTTTTGATAACAATCTGATTAATGTCGGGGATGCCTTGTAACAAGCCCACGGAACGAATAATAAATTGCTCATTATTAGTTTCCAGATATTGCGCACCGATATTAAGGTTATTGGTATTAATACGCTGGATAATCTCATCCAATGCCACATTGTAACGAAGTAAAGCATCAGGATGAACAACCACCTGAAATTGCTTTTCAAATCCACCAATACCCAATACTTCGGTTACGCCTTTAACAGTTTGTAGATTGAATTTAACAATCCAGTCTTGCATAGTGCGCAGGTCTTCCAATGAATATTGATGGGTGTTATCTTTAAGGTAATAAAAAAGCACCAGTCCCATACCGGTTGAAATAGGGCCCATTTGCGGATCACCATAACCCGCCGGTATTTGCCCTCGGGCTTCCTGCAAACGCTCATTAACCAGTTGCCGGACAAAGTAAATATCCATATCATCCTTAAAGTAGACATTCACAACAGACAGACCAAAATTGGATATTGATCTGATTTGTTCAATACCCGGCAAACCATTCATGGAAACTTCTACCGGATAAGTGACATACTTTTCAATTTCTTCAGGAGCCAACCCAGAAGTCAGCGTAAAAATCTGCACCAGATTGGGCGACACATCGGGAAATGCATCCACCGGCAATTTCTGATAACTACGATAACCTGCCGCGATAACAATGACTGCGAGTACCAGCATCAATAATCGACTACGTAGTGATAAATTTATTATTTGATTCAACATAAAATCTCCAAAGGAGTATTATTGTTTATACGAAGGAACGAAGCACATAAGTGATTTTCGGGTGTTCGTAAATTTGATGTGCTTCGTACCTCAGCACACCCTACCTTTTGTATATTCGAGTTAATGGTGGTGCCCTTCTCCAAATTCACCTTTTTGTAATTGTGCTTTCATGGTAAAGGCATTTTGGCTAACATAGGTTTGACCCCGTTTTAAGCCCTGAATAATTTCAAGCTGTTGAAAATCTCTGCGTCCGGTTTGTATGGCTTGCGGTTTAAACCCCCCATCTTCGTCCTGTACAAATACAACAGCTTGCCCTTCTATGGTTTGCAATGCAGTGAGAGGAATTACAATATTAACCTGATCGCTTTCAATAGCGACTTTAGCGTTAATAAATAGCCCTGGCCGCCATTGCCCATCAGTATTGTCAATGACTACCCGAGCTATTGCACTACGGGTTTTTTCATCTAATATAGGACTCAACCAACTAATACGGCTTATTGAAATTGCTTGTTTACCCAATGCTCCAAAACGAGTGCTGATTGAAACCTGTTGCCCTTTATGAACAAAGGGCAAATCTTTTTGATAAACTGTCAAATTAACCCAGACTTGAGATAAATCGGCAACGGTAAAACTACGCCGGTTGCTTTCAAGCACCTCGCCTTGAGCTGCATGTTTTTCAATAATCACACCCTCTGCCGGTGCACGTAATTCATACCGTGTCAGGTCTTTATCCCCGCTACGCAAAACTGAAAGAATAGATTTTTCAGTCAACCCAATGGCTGATAGTCGCTGTTTTGCCGCTTTACGTTTAATAGACATTTCAGCCTGAACTTGTCTGGCAGAAAGATATTCCCTTTTTGCAGTAACTTTACTTTTATATAAGTCGCGTTCCCTTTTTAAGTTGGTATTGGCCAGTTTCAATAAGCTGTCTGCGGCTACAAAATTAGCCTTTGCATCAGCTAAATCTCGGCTGGATAGTGTGGCTAAAAGATCCCCAGCTTTGACTTTATCACCCAAATGTTTAAAGACCTTACGCACCACACCCGATACCAGAGGAACCACATGATACAAACGCTCTGGTGCAACAATGACTTCACCCGTCAAATCCAGGGTTTTATTGATAACGCCTGGTTGAGCTTGGGCAAGTTTAATTGAAAACTCTTCTAGCTCAGCAGCAGAAAGCGTTAACTCCGGTTCTTCATGCCCATGTCCTTCATGCTCCTCATGTTGTTCTTCTGGCGCATGATCATGTTCAGCCGCTAATACAGAAGGCTGCCCCCCCATAAATAAGAGTACAAAAAATAAAGAAGAGATTATATTTAAGCTGGTTCTATTTGTTACAAAATTAGTCTGTTTCATTCTGCTAACTCACTTGTTTTAGGCGATGGGTTCAATGCGCCACCAATTAACCGTTCAATTTTGGCAGCATTTAGCTGAAAGGTGGCTAAGGCTTCAAGATGCTCACGGCCACTTCGGAATAAGGTGCGCTGAGCATCCAGCAAATCCAGAGAACCAATTTCACCTAGTCGATAAGCTAGTTTTGCTGCTTTAAATGCTTCTCTGGCGCTAGGTAATACCTCATCGCGCAGTGCTGTTATTTCAGTTAAGCTCATTTGAATCTGCTGATAGTCATAAATAAGTGAAGATCGAATAGCGACTTTTGCCGCCTGTTGTTTTTGCATGGCCTGAATTAAAACCATTTGGGCTTGATCAACACCTGTCTGTTTGGTATCAAAAATAAATAAAGGCGCAGAAATACCTGCAACAGCGGCAAAATCATCATTATTCGCAAAATGCCTGCCTCCTGCCATAAAAGTAACATTGGGTATTTTCTGAGCTTTAGCTAAAGCAATCGCTTTTCTATAGCGCTCTATTTCTGCTGACCAGCGAGCTAAGTCAGGATTATTATTCAGTCGAGAAATTAAAATTGAGAACTCAGGAACTGCCTGTACTGTATATAAACCCCCTGTTACTTGTTTAAACCTTGGGTTCATACTACCCCATACAGCCGCCAGATTTTGTTTGTTACTGATCAACTCACGGACAACTCTCGCTTTGTTTAAACGTGCTTTTGCTAGTTCGACTCGAGACTTACTTTGCTCTAATGGAGAAACTTTACCCGCCTTAACTCTGGCAACTACTGTATTGAAGATTTCTTCAGCGACGGCCGTTGTTTCGATAGCTAATTTAAGCCGTGCTTGATTCGCCACTACTGCCATATAACGCGTAGCAACTTGATAAATAATATCTAAGCGGCTGGTTTCATAGTCCCAAACTGCTAAATCACGTTCGGTACTGGCTAATGCCTCACGCTTGGCACGTTTCCCACCTAATTCAAACAGTTGACTGATAGATACGGTCGTTTCAGTTTGATCAAAATCACGCTTTTTCCTCGAACCTAAAAAGTTTTCTGCTTCAATACCTAATTCAGGGTTAGGCAACAAACCTGCTCGCAAGGTTTTTACATCACTAATGCGAATTTCCCAGGCAAACTCTTGTAATGTCGGGTTATGTAGCAAAGCTAATGATAGAGCTTCCGTTAATGACAAACTGCCTTGAGGTTCAACTAACTCAACGCGTTGCTCCAGCATATTGGGTGGCGAAGGAATAGTATAAGGTTTTGTTTCTGCCAATACGGATGACAGAAATAAGTAGAAGACTAAACCACTAAAAAGTGATAAATATTCTTTAAAAGGATTGTTTTTTTCTTGTGGGTTCACTGAACCTCCTAATCTAAACGACGTAATGCCTTAATTAATTATTAAGGCTCGAGTTTATAAAAGGCATTGTTTCAATAGTTCTGTAGAAAGTGCTGACGTAAGGAATTGTACTATAGATAGTACGTAGTAGAGCAATGCACTAGGGGTGCTGTCCAAGAATAGAATATTGCAGGAGCAATTTTCGAGGAGCAGTTACCAAACGCATCAGTGATACATTTCCTTTTATCAGCACATCAATGATGCGCTTCCTTTCGTCAGCACATCCTACGAATCAAAGTAACTGAAATGCCTAAAAATCAGGCAATAGGGGGGCGTATCTTGGGGGATATATTTCTGGAATACCAGAATTCAGTTTGAAGAGAAAACTTGTGTGCACTTTGTGCAGGAATGCTTTTTACTGCAAAAGAGAGTGTTGCCAGTGTTTGTCCCATGTGTCCTCCATGGTCATAACTACAAACTCCACAGTGCGGATTATGCTCTTGAATGGCTGTTTGAATATCAGAAACAGGGTGAGACTGTTGCATAGAAAAAATAGGATGCGGCTGATTAACACGCGCAAGTGACCAGTCATGAATATCAGTCACCATCCAAGTGGACATCCAAAAAGTCAACAATGCTAAAAAATAAATACTCACTCGTTTCATACAATAAATGATAACAAGAATCAGTAAAAGTTCAACTACTGTTTATAAAAAGTAAGACAAAAATATTAAACACACTTTCTTATTGACAATGATTCTTAATCAGTGCTATCGTTAAAAAAGATACCTTTTATTAAATAAAAATGAAAAGACTAGGACTTCCAATTTTGCTTATATTCATGATGCTGATAACGCCCATTGCATCGGCGTTTGAACATTGTGCAGGCGCAGGTATGTCCGATCACCTGTCAGAATTCCAAAACTTTTCTGCTACTCAGCCAGCTAATAATGCAATTCAATTAGATCATAAAAAAACATTTAAAGGGTCGCAAAATAACCAATCTGATATGGATTGCCACAATAGTGATAGTTGTACTATCCATATATGTGGTGGTTTTGGCATAATATCTTCTATCCCTGTGATTAATATAATCACCTCGCATATTTATTCATTTCATGAATATGTTTCTCCTTACAACACCACTTTATCCCCTGATTTAAGGCCCCCTAAATTTATCCTCTAATAGAGGAATAGTCTTTATATACTCAACGTGTAGGATGTCAAGCGCACCTGCATTATCGAGTTGATGCGCTTTCTGTCGTTAGTACATCCCACATAATACATTCCTCTTCATACACACACTTTTTTACTTCCCTTGTGTAAGAGGATCTTATGATTTTACTCAACAAAGCCAGCACATTTTTTATGTTGCTGATTTTATCTACTACTGTTAATGCAGAGCAAAATACGGTATTGACACTGCAATCAGCACTTGCTATTGCTGTGCAAGACAACCCCAACCTGGCTCAAATTCAAGCTCGGTCTGAAGCTCTGGCGGCTATACCCTCACAGGTTGGCAGCTTACCTGACCCCATTATAAGCTTTAACGCTTTAAATTTACCCGTCGATACTTTTGATACTCGCCAGGAAAATATGACCCAAATGCAGGGTGGTATTTCTCAGGCAATCCCTTTCTTTGGCAAACTTGCCTTGCGTGAACAGGCAGCCAGCTATCAAGCAGAAGCGGCAACACATGATGTGACAGAAGCCCGTTTCCGGCTGTTACGTGATGTTAAAAAAACCTGGTGGGCATTGTTTTATCTGGACCGAGCTTTAGAAATTATCATCGCCAATCAAAACCTGTTGCGCCAATTCGTACAAATTGCGCAAACAAAATATGAAGTGGGTGAAGGTTTACAGCAAGATGTATTGTTAGCACAACTGGAATTATCTAAATTATTAGATACTGAAATACGTTTGACGGGGGCAATAGATAGAGGCAAAGCTCAACTTAATGCTTTGCTTAATCAAGCTGCAAACCATCCATTCAAAATCCCCGAAAAAATTCAGGAAGAACTGCCTACTTTACAAACAGAATCACTGTTATTTGAACAGGCTGAAAACTATCGAGCTTTACTGGCTTCCAGACGCGAGTCTGTTCATGCCGCTCAGTCACGTCTTGACCTAGCTAAAAAAGATTTTTTTCCTGATTTTAAAGTCGGTGCTTTTTATGGTGGTCGTGATGACACATTGGTAGGACGTGAACGTGCTGATTTCCTCAGTTTAAAATTGAGTATGAATGTGCCTATTTTTGCTGCAAGCAAGCAAAAAAAAGCAGTCGATCAACGCAGTAGCGAACTGATGCAACAACGCTATGTTCTGCAAGATCAATGGAATAATGTAAGAGCGGAAATATCAACTGCTTACAGTGACTTTCACCAAACCAAAAATCAGGTGGTGTTATTCAAAAGTGGCATTATTCCACAGGCCAGACAAACCGTTGCTTCAATGCTGGCTGGCTATCAAGTCAACAAGGTTGATTTTTTAAACCTTGTCCGCAGTCAAATTACTTTATATAACTATGAAACCCAATACTGGAAGGCTTTAACTGGAGCCAATCAGGCTTTAGCACAATTAACTGCCGTGGTTGGCAAGGAAGAAATTTATGAATAAGTCCGTATTGATTATTGCCCCTATTATGTTGATAACAGGGTTGGCGGGTGGCTATTGGTTTGCAGATTCCAAGACAGACACTGTACCAACAGCCTCTAGTTCGCAAGACAGAAAAGTTTTATTCTATCGTAGCCCAATGAACCCTTCAGTCACCTCCCCTGTCCCTGCAAAAGATTCAATGGGTATGGATTATGTACCCGTTTATGCTGAAGCAGATAAACCAAAAGTACGAAAAATACTATTTTACCGTAATTCGATGAACCCAGCGGTCACCTCGCCAGTCCCCACAAAAGACTCAATGGGTATGGATTATGTTGCTGTTTATGCAGACGATGACAATGACAGTAATGCATCCACCGGCACCGTTAAAATTGATGGTACCACCGTACAAAACATTGGTGTACGCACAGTAAAGGCTGTTCAAACCACCCTCTCTCGAACTGTACGCGCAGTTGGACGGGTCGATTATGACGAAGAACGGCTACTACGTTTGCACCCAAAAACGGAAGGCTGGATTGAAAAAATGAACGTAGATAAAACAGGTCAGTGGGTTAAAAAAAATACCGATTTACTGAGCATCTACTCACCTCAACTGGTTACCAGTCAACAGGAATATATTCTCGCTTTGAATAATTTGAAAGCATTGGAAAACAGTCCAATTAAAGATATTCGCCAAGGCGCTGAAGAACTGGTAAAAAGTTCCCGTGAACGATTAAAACTGCTAGATATGCCAGCTCATCAATTACGTGAGTTAGATCGCAGTCATAAAATAAAAAAGAGCCTGCATATTCATACCCCTGCTGCCGGTATTGTTATGAAAATCGGTGCTCGTGAAGGCCAGTATGTCACCCCTGCCACTGAAATCTATATGATTGCCGATTTACGCAAAATCTGGGTTTATGCCAATATTTATGAGTATGAACTTCCCTGGGTCAAGGAAGGTGATCCGGTTGATATGCAACTTGCGGGCATCCCTGGTAAAACTTTCAAAGGACACCTGGCTTATATATACCCCTATGCTGAGGCTAAAACACGTACGATTAAAGTACGTTTAGTCTTCGATAATGCAGAATTACTGTTAAAACCGGAAATGTTTGCCGAAGTCACTATTCATGCAAGCAAACAGGTGAATGCCATAGTGGTTCCATCAGAATCTATCATTCGTTCAGGAACACGTAACCAGGTTTTTGTGGTACGAGCACCCGGCAAATTTGAGCCCAGGCCAGTCACTTTAGGCTTAGAAAGTAATGGAAAGGTCGCTATTTTAAAAGGGGTTAAAGCTGGCGAAGTCGTGGTTACTTCTGCACAATTCCTTATTGATTCAGAATCCAAATTACGCGAAGCAACGGCGAAAATGATACAGGCACAAAGTAGTAAAAAACAACAAGGTGATAAGCCTAAGCAAATGAAAGCAATGAATGATCTAAAGAAGAGTCCTGATCATTCCAAAATGCAAAATATGAATCATCAGCAGGAGATGCAGCATGATTAATGCCATCATCAATGGCTCACTAAAAGACCGGTTTATGGTGTTGATAGCTATGCTAATCATCGCTGTTGCTGGTCTATGGAGCTATCAAAACACCTCTTTGGATGCCATCCCTGATTTATCAGATGTACAGGTAATTATTTTTACCGAATATCCAGGACAAGCACCTCAGGTAGTTGAAGATCAAGTCACCTACCCTTTAACCACAGCAATGCTGGCAGTACCAAAATCTAAAATCGTACGTGGATACTCCTTTTTTGGCTTATCTTTTGTTTACATTATTTTTGAAGATGGCACCGATATGTACTGGGCGAGATCCCGGGTATTGGAATCATTAAATTATGTGAGCGGTGATTTACCTAAAGGCATAACACCCACTCTGGGCCCGGATGCAACAGGGGTCGGCTGGATTTATGAATATGCACTGGTCGATAAAACCGGAAAGCATGATTTATCTGAGCTACGCTCTTTGCAAGACTGGTATTTACGCTACCCATTACAAACCGTGCATGGTGTCTCAGAAGTCGCATCCATTGGTGGTTATGTTAAACAATACCAGGTTGAAGTCGATCCTAATGTTTTACAAGCTTACGGCATTTCTCTTTCTAAGGTAAAACAGGCTATTAAACGCTCCAATAATGATGTCGGTGGACGTTTAATTGAAATGGCAGAAACTGAATATATGGTACGAGGCTTAGGTTATATCAAGTCCGTCGCCGATTTAAATACCATTCCTGTCGGTGTTGATGCTAATGGTACACCTATCCGCTTGAAGGATGTAGCACATATTCATCTCGGCCCTGAATTACGACGAGGGCTGGTTGAACTTAACGGCGAGGTGAAGTTGTTGGTGGTGTGGTGATTATGCGTTTTGGTGAAAACGCATTAGCGACAATACAAGGTGTCAGGAAAAAACTGGAGGAACTTAAACAGGGCTTGCCTGAAGGTGTTGAAATTGTGCCAGTCTATGACCGAGGCAACCTGATTGAGCGTGCGGTAGATAGTTTAAATGAATCGTTAGTTCAAGAACTGGCAATAGTCAGTTTGGTTGTGATTCTGTTTTTGTTGCATGTCCGCTCGGCATTGGTTGCCATTATTACCCTGCCTATGGGGATATTAATGGCCTTTATCGTGATGAAATTTCAGGGTCTGAATGCCAATATTATGTCCTTGGGGGGAATTGCCATTACCATTGGTACGATGGTCGATGGTGCGATTGTCATGGTGGAAAATGCCCATAAACACTTGGAGCAGGCAACAAAGACCAAAGGCAAAGAGTTAACTATTGATGAACGTTGGAAAGTCATTGGTGAATCGTCACGCGAAGTAGGCCCTGCCCTATTCTTTTCCTTGTTAGTGATTACCGTGTCTTTTTTACCCATTTTTACCATGCAGGCACAAGAGGGACGTTTATTTAGTCCACTGGCATTTACCGCAACCTATGCAATGGCTGCTTCAGCGATTCTTGCTGTGACTTTGGTGCCCGTGATGATGGGCTATTTTATCCGTGGGAAAATTATTTCCGAACATGCCAACCCTGTTAATAGACTTCTACATGGGCTACATACACCGATATTAAAAACAGCCATGCGCTGGCGTAAAATTACAGTCGTATTGGCTTTAGGCTTATTAGCGGCAACTTATTACCCATACTCCAAGTTGGGCAGTGAGTTTATGCCTCCTTTAGATGAAGGTGATATTTTATATATGCCAACTACATTTCCCGGTATTTCCATCACCAAGGTTAAGGAGTTATTACAACAAACAGACAAAATACTTAAAACATTTCCTGAAGTACATCATGTGTTTGGTAAGGTCGGACGTGCAGAATCTGCTACAGATGCTGCACCTTTATCAATGATGGAAACAACAATCCGGCTAAAACCCAAAGACCAGTGGCCAGATCCTGATAAAACTACCCAGGATCTGATGCGTGAAATGGATAAGGCTATCCATTTTCCAGGTGTTGCCAATGCCTGGACTATGCCAATAAAAACGCGTATTGACATGTTGTCAACCGGTATCAAAACCCCCATAGGGATTAAAGTTTCTGGTGAAAATTTAACAGTTCTGCAACGCATATCCAAAGATATTGAGCAAGCCATGAAATCCTTACCAGAAACAACTTCTGCTTTTGGCGACCGTGCGGTGGGTGGTTATTATCTTGATTTTGATATAAACCGTGAGGAAGCTTCACGCTATGGATTAACGGTAGGCGATGTACAAGATGTTATACAAAGTGCTATCGGTGGCATGAATATAACCGAAACCGTTGAAGGCTTAGAGCGCTACCCTGTTAATTTACGTTACCCACGTGAATTGCGAGATAATTTGGAAAGTTTAAGCCGAGTTTTGGTTCCAACACCGACAGGTGTACAAATTCCATTAACCATGGTTGCCAAGCTGGAACTAAGACGTGGCCCACCTTCTATTAAAAGTGAGGACGCCCGTCCCAATGCCTGGATTTATGTTGATATTAGCACTTCAGACATAGGTGGGTTTGTGGCTAAGGCTAAGGAAGTATTAGCCGACCAAGTGACTATCCCTGCAGGCTATACAGTTACCTGGTCAGGGCAGTTTGAATACATGGAACGCGCCGCCAAACGCTTGCAAATTGTGGTACCGGCAACCTTATTAATTATTTTCTTACTGCTGTACTTTAATTTCCGTAATGTTATTGAACCGGTTATCGTGATGTTGGCTCTCCCCTTTGGAGTAATTGGTGGTATATGGCTGATTTATTTAAATAATTACAATTTATCGGTTGCGGTGTATGTCGGTTTTATTGCTTTAGCTGGAATGGCAGCGGAAATTGGTGTACTCGTGCTAAGTTTTATTGATATGGAAATCACCAAACGTCGCGCAGCAAGTAGCGAGCCATTATCAACGGCTGAAATCAGAGAAGCGGCTCAATCAGCCACTTCCATGCGAGTTCGTCCAGTGGCAATGACCGCTGTTTCCACTATGGCTGGTTTGATACCTATTATGTGGAGCAATGGCACCGGTTCTGATGTTACTCATCGGATAGCTGCCCCCATGCTGGGTGGTATGTTGACAGTGCTAATATTAAACTTGGTTGTTCTGCCCGTTATTTATAGTTTTGTGTTGCAGTTTCAGGAATGGCGAAAAAGACGGCAGATTGCTACTGAGGGAGAAAAATCGTTATAGCTTTTCTAATCAATTTTTCTATGGGAGTACAAATCACTCTGTACTCCCATAACCTTCACGGCAATTTGATAAAAAATTAAAACTGGTCGGGACATTAAATGATGGAATATCAAATGAACGAGTTAGCAAAACGAGTAGAATTAAGCAAAGATACTATCCGTTACTATATAAAAATTGGTTTGCTAACACCAAAACACAACCCAGATAATGGTTACAAACTATTTAATGACAAGGATGCTCAGCGCTTGCATTTTATTTGTAAGGCAAAATATTTAGGCTTCACTTTGAAAGAGATTAAACAGATTTTTTTTGAATGTGAACAAGGGCATGACCCGTGCCCCATGGTACGCGAATTCCTGCAACGCCATATTGAAACTAATAATAAACATTTACAGGAACTCATAAGCCTTCAAGCACGAATGGAAACAGCCAGGGAACAGTGGCAGAAAATGCCAGATAGCCAAGCCAAATCAGCTGAATATTGTGCAATGATTGAGTCAGTCGTCAACAAGAGTATAGCTATAGATTATGCTAACCAAATAATAGAGCATAACTTTCCTGTTGGTTTTGTTAATAAGCAAAATTTCAGTACAAGTAATCAGGAGGCAAAATAATTCCTGTAAAAATATTGGTAAATGCTGCAGACCTAAGAGAGCATGAACAGAGATGTATTCCAAACGTGTCACTTGGGCTTTTCTCTTTAGCAAATCCTTTAATTCCATGCACTAAGGAACGTGCATGGAATAACTTCCCGAAATTATAACGTAGGATTTTTGTTTCAGGTGAAATGATCTCATGAGGCGCATAGCAAGCTACGCAACGAATGAGATCATTTCACCTGGAGCAAAAAGACAAGTTAGAAATCGGTAAGTTGTTTCATGCACGTTCCTAAGCAATTGACCTGCGTGTAACACCTATGTTTTAGAATTAAATCTGCAGAGTTTAACCTTCTGCCATAGTTAGGACATTTGTTACGACTAAAATCGATAATAATCCTATTCATATTATTTTATCCAGGAGAACAAAATGAAAACTTTAGTCATAATTCCACTATTACTTGTTTTAGTATCTGCATGCTCAACGGGGGCAAGCAAGCCCATTCAAGCTACTATACAAAAGACTGATACAGGGCCACTAGAGCTCAAAAATGGATCTTATGTGTTTACAGGTGAAGATGGCACGATGCAGATGACTGATAAAAATGGACACCCTGTCACCATGAAAAATGGTGTTGAAATGGAATTAAAGGATGGTGGTTTAATCATGATGAATAACAAGCATCTGTGGCGTAAAGTAAACCCCAGAAAACTTCATCACCATCAGAAGATGAAATAAAGCCTTTGTCAAAAAAAGGGGGCATTATGTACTCGCCCCCTCTGTTAAAACAGAATTTCTGTATCAGTTCTTGTATCTTTATTTGACTAACATGGGTGACAAAAAACTGAAATTCCCATTAAAAAACCTTCAATACCGAACACATGTATTGTACCAATAAATTTTATATTTTTTGTGATCTTCAGTTTATTAAAGTCAAATATCTACAAACAAAATTTTTATGATTTTCAAGAGAAATATAGGCATCTTTCATTTTAACCCTAAAGTAGCTTACACTTTTTAGTGTGAGAAAATAAACACATCATTGTAGGATGTGCTGAGGAACGAAGCGCATCAGCTAAACTTCATTTGATGCGCCTCCTAACGTCGGCACATCCTACAG
>JAJRUF010000144.1 GCA_024277935.1 Gammaproteobacteria bacterium | reverse complement strand
AGTATGCCATGATCAAGGCCGCGGCCGAAAAAGGCTGGATCGACGGCGACCGGGTCATGGCGGAAACGCTGCTCTCCATCAAGCGGGCGGGCGCCGATATTATCATCACCTATTTTGCCAAGGACATGGCGAGGCTGTTGCGGAACTCCTGATACCATCGATCTTACCGAATTCTTTATGAAAGAAAATTCATTGAAGATTTCGGTCCAGTCAGCGCCCCTTTGTTAGAAAACTATATCATCAGTGCGGGAAAGCGGCTCAGCGGTATGTGCAATTGTAGTTCTGCCGGGACGATTTGCTTGATTAGTTATCCCTTGTTGAGTACAAAGAGGGGAGGTCTCTAATGGAGCGCGTCCCAATGTAGTGGCACTGCCACGGGATGTGCTGTTCGGGTTTTTTTCTACCGGAGCAATGCTCCGGTTCATAAAAAAGAGAGATGGCATGATGCGCCTGCTTTCTAAAGTTTTCAGCCTGTTTTTTTTCTTTAAGTTTTCCCTTAAAGGCCGAAAGGCTCTCTTTTCCCGTCTGTATCAAGTTGTATTTATGTCAAAAACCAAGATAATAACGCAGCCACTTAACATAATATCGATGCTGCCTCTCCTCCACACCTCTTTGTTCAATAAAGGTAGTGTACCGGCTGATAAGATTGGCAGGGACCTGGATCATTACGGCGTTATCCTATTTTCTTATTATCAATCAGGTTTGAATGATATCCGGTCAGGAATAATATAGCTTGGCAAAAATACGCTGCCAACTCTTTTGGATTTTAAGTAGATATCAGGAAAACTATATAATGACTCAAGTTTCTGAGTTGGCTAACAGGTTGATATCTCATTGAAAGTGTCCACTTTGAACAGAAGGCCTGAAAATATTACCCATGAAACCATAGGACTTTTTCATCAATTGATTACTGTTTTGCATGACGCAGTAAATAATCGAGTAGCCATGCAACAGATATTTAGAACGTATATTCAGCATGATAGGTCAAATCCGAAACTTGAGTTAATTATTGACAGTGCCAAGTACGACTATTACTTAATCCATTAAAAAGCTAATTTAATAGTATAGGGTAATAAAAGGTTATAAGGTGAGAGACCATTTTGATGTTATTGTTTTAGGTGCTGGTCCTGCTGGCTCGTCGGCCGCCTATATTTTAGCCAATGCTGGTTTAAATGTGGCTTTAGTTGATAAATCTTGTGTCCCGAGAGAAAAATTATGCGGTGGCCTTCTAAGCGGTCGAAGCAAAAAAATTTTTGATGAAATATTCAAATGTAACTGGGATGAAATAATAGAATACACATCTTATGGGGCATGCTTTTACAATAAAAATATTTTTTGAACGAAGTTAAGAAGTATAAACCAATTTATTTTACGTACAGATATAATTTTGATTTTTTTCTTGCAAAATTAGCTGAAAATGCCGGAGTTAATTTTATACAAGGCTATCATGCCAAGGATATTAATTTTGAAAAAAATTCCATTAATAACAAAAACAACAATGAAATAAAAGCCTGTTTTATAGTTGGTGCTGATGGAGTTAATAGTTTTGTGGCAAGAGAATTGTTCAACGAAAAATTTGATAAAAATAAAATTGCAATTGCAGTTGAAACTGAATTACCAAAAGAAGAGTTCAACAGAGAAGTAGAATTACCAGAAATATACTTTGGTCTTATAAGATATGGTTATGCGTGGGTATTTCCAAAAAGCAAAAAACTTACTATAGGCATAGCTGGACACTGCAAGTACAACAAAAACATAAAGGATAATTTTAAATTTTTTTTAAAAGATATTCTTAAATTGCCTTCCGACTTGAACATTAAGGGCCACTATATACCTTTTGGTCATTATAGAAATAATCCTGGAAAAGACAATGTATTGCTTATAGGTGATGCAGCGGGTTTGGTTGAGCCAATAACAGGTGAGGGGATAGCTTTTGCAATGCAAAGTGGAAAATTTGCTGCAGAATCAATAATAGAAGCAAAGAATAATAATAACCCAAAATTAGCATATTCATTATATGAAAAAAAATATAAGAATATATCTAATATACTTGATAAAGCAAACTTGCTTAAACATTTAATTTATCCAAAATTTTTCAACAGTCTTCTCATTAAGGGTTTAGCCCAACCAACAAGTAAGAGTCTCGTTAAAAACCATTTAGACTTATTGGCTGATGATATAACTTATGCTCAATATTTTACTAACCTGCTAAAAAAATCAGGGAAAGGGTTAGTTAAACTGATTGGCAGTTAATTTAGAATTCTTCCGTGTTAAATCGAAATGCTTAATAAAAAATACACATTTGCTACTTGGTTGATAAAATTAACCTTCCCCAAAAAAGAAAGGACCTGCCTGTTAGCCTCTTTGTTTTTTGGGGTTCCCGCATTAGTTTTATTAACTTTCTTCTTCATTCAACGTAGAGCCGAATTAGCTCATGACGCTACTACAATATTTTTTGCATACCTTGCTTGTTTCTGGTGTTTTGTTGGGCCATCTTTTATTTGGAGGCAGGAATATTCTAATTTAAAACAATTTTGGTTTAAACTACGAAAATGTTCTGCAGATAAACGTGATTTTTACAAAATAAAATCTTTATATAAATATTCAGTAATTAATAACAAATTTAATAGAATTTTCTTGTTGTTATGGTGGCTTCTTGTGATGTTGGCATTTCTCACTTCTTATGATTTTATGGTTGGCTTTGGTGTTAGAAGTCCTATTGACTATTGGTGGTTTATTCAAATAATAGGTGTTGCCGGCTATGCTTATTTTACAGGAGTTGGTTTTTTACATGTAATAAGAACACTAAAAATTTCTCATTCAATTAAAAAACATAAAATTAAACTCAATATTTACCATCCAGACAAAAGGGGTGGTTTAGGGTTCTTAGGAAAGTTTTTCACAGAAACATGCTTCATGTTTGCTTCAGGTTCTCTCTATATACCAATTTTGTTAAAATTATATGACGCAAGAATTGAAGGTAGCTGCAATTATGTTTTAGCCCTTATTGTAATTTATGCGCTCATGATTGGGTTATCGTTTGCATATCCAATGTATATCTTTCATAAGATTATAGAAAAACAAAAAAATGGTGCCCTTATAGATATTGGGAACAAATTAAATTTATTAATAAAAAGTAATTTTTTTGATAAACATTGTAATAATAGTTTTGAGCAAACTCTAAGAAATAGATTTCAAGATGTACAGCACATTGTCACTTGGCCTTTTAATATAGAGAATGCTACGACTGTTACAATATCAATATTATTGCCAATTATATTAACCTTTACACAAATATTGGTTTCAAAAAATATCTTTTAAAACATCGAACCTGTCGGTGCAGTTGACCAGAGCCACAGCGGGCCTAATAAAATGCCACTTAAAAAAAGTCAGTAGTGTCCGATTAAGGACTTGCATGTAGCGGTTTAAAATTTTGAGAATTTATGTCGCCAGGGTCGGGCGGTTCATTTTCTAATTCTCGGACCCGTTTTATTGAAACCCGCTCACCATGCTGCTCATGGCAATAAATGGCAAGCAGAAGATAAGTGCCCTGATAAAATTTGCACCATCAAACCATGTTTGCTCCGTGCAATGAGATGATAAACCCGGAGGTGACGTTTCCACCAGCCGAAAAACTTTTCTATCTCCCAGCGAAGCTTGTAGATTAAGGCTATTTCTTCCGCAGTGAGATCAAACCTGTCGGTGACAACCCAGTACTTTGCGCCATCAACAAGGATAAAATAGAAAATAGCGGAAAATAGGACGAAAATAGGGGGAAATAGGGGGACAGAGTTGGTTTAATAGTTTAATTCTCAGAGGTAAACCCCCGGCTTTGCCGGGGTGACTCCTGAAAGTTTGACTTTTACAGCAGTATAGAGGTGAAGTAGAAAACCTCCCAACTTATAAACTTTAACAAAGTTGGGAGGTTAGTATGAAAGAGTACAAAAGCCTAAACCACACGCGTTGGGATTGCCAATTATGTGCAGCTGAACATAATTGGCAGTGCCATATCGTTTGTGATAACTTGTGAAAACGACTCATTGCTCGCTCCTTTGGCTGCGTTGTTGGGACAACTCAGCTTCGGTTCTAGCAATGAGTCGTTCATACGGCAAAGCCTATGAACTCTGACCT
>JAJRUF010000143.1 GCA_024277935.1 Gammaproteobacteria bacterium | reverse complement strand
GGAGGAGGCGGTGGCGGTTTAAACAAAGTGATTTTTTGTACTTTTGGGCCTTTCTTTTCAGGCTTTTTATCCAGAAAGCCTTGTATAAAAGTAATCACACCATAGATTATGCCAATAATAACAATCACAGCCACAATACGTGGCAGGTAAACGAGATAATGATTTTTGTTACTCATTATTAAAGACTACTTAACCAGTTTTTGGGTGACTAAGCCGATTTGCGTTATATCCAAACGACCTAATAAATCTAACACACTAACAACATATTGATATTGCGCACCAGAATCACCTTTTATCACAATAGGTAAAGCAGGATTAACCGCCTTATATTGCAATAAAGTTGATTCTAATTGCTCCATAGTGACTGGATAGGTATCTAAAAAGATAGTTCCATCAGCCATGATTGTAATCGCTTTAGTTTGTGGTTTTGATAAGCTGGGCGTATTACTCGCTTTCGGCAAGTTTACTTTAATACCCTGAATGG
Source organism: Gammaproteobacteria bacterium (assembly GCA_024277935.1). Lineage (GTDB taxonomy): Bacteria > Pseudomonadota > Gammaproteobacteria > Methylococcales > Methylomonadaceae > QPIN01. The sequence goes on along the minus strand of JAJRUF010000143.1, from coordinate 34,658 downwards.
ATGCTGTTGTCATCAGGATAAATACAATTAATAATACATACGCCACATCCAGCATAGGTGTCACGTTAATATCATCATAAACTTCCATTTCTTCTTTATATCTCATGATTTATTTTTTCATCTTTATATTTATATACCTGCCAACAAATCACAGGGTACTAAAAACTCAATGCCCTTAAGACCTAGATCAGCTATACCGCTCAGCAAGCTTAGCCACAAATTCATCAACAAAAACATACATATCTGCACTTGTTTCTTTAATCCGGCTACCTAAATAGTTATACCCAAACAAGGCCGGAATCGCGACAATTAAACCTGCAACAGTTGTTGCCAGTGCAGCTGCAACCCCGGGTGCAATAGCATTTACATTAACTTCACCCTGAATAGCAATGGCTGAAAATGTAATCATCACCCCAAGGACAGTCCCCAATAAACCTAAAAATGGACCTCCACTAATAGCAATGGTCAATAACACCATTTGTGAATTGAGTTTTTGGTTTTCTCTTACCATCACAGCTTCCATACTTGACCTTATTGCTTCAATAGTCTGGCTACTCATTATGACACCTGTTTTCGCAACATCTGCCCCCACCGCTTTAGGTAAGCGGTGGTTAATTTCTTCCACCCCCGTGTGATAAATTCGATAAAGAGAAGAGCCTTGAAATTTTTCATGCCCGCCTGTTAAAGAAAGCATTAAAGGAGATTCTTCAGCCTCTTCATCATCTTCAGAGTCTTTACGATTTAAAGACTCCATTTGCTGGACATCCAGTGCCTCAAATTCCTTAATAAATTTCTTATTTTCTTTTCTCACCTTAGTTAGCACAATACCTTTCATAAGCATCACTAACCAGCTAACCAGAAGCATCACAGCCAAAGAACCAATAACAACCCAGCCATCGGTTGATACGTTATTTAACGTTGCAACGATATAAGAAGGCTCACCGTCAGTATCACTATCTTGATCTGAAATATCATCACCATAAACTAATAATGAGCCCCCTAAACCTTGCATTTTATAAGCAAACTTAACCCTGCTTTCAGGGATTATCTGAGTGTTAATACTAAATTCATCCATTAAGCCTTTAAAGCCTTTTAAACCCGTAGCATCTGCACCTAAAGTAATATCGCCTGATAAGTCCGCAAGCTTATCAGCCAATACTTGGTCAATTGGCAAGCTAGCAACAACAGCTCCATCAATATATAAATTTATTGCCGTAGAATCAGCCGTCACAACAATATACTGCCAGCTACCAATAGATAAAGGTGTTGTGCTAGATAGCAATGTTTGCACCTGCCCTGCACTATCCACGACATTAACAAATAAATTTTGCTCATTTATCGCTAACGTAAAACGTCCACCGCCACGTTGAAATAGTATCTGCTCAGCTTGTGCTTCATCTAGCCTTACCCAGGCAGAAATTGCCCAGCCTTTTTCTAAATTCATTGTCAAAGAGGGTGAGTCAGCCATTCTAATTAACTGCTCACCATTAAATTGTGCCGCACCCGCAACAACTCCTCCCATACTATTTGTTGCTGTACTTTCTACCGGGTTATTAGCATAAGCCGTCGCATCTTCCACACTGGCTTGTGAAAACTGATAAACCACAGCCTGATCAGCTGTATAAATACCTGTTTTATCCTGTCCGTCTGTCGCAGTCTGATTTCCATAATACATCCAGATAACAGGCTGTTCCGCAACAGCTATATTTTCAGGCAGCTTAACCCAAATTAAAGCCATTTCATTAATAGGATCAAATTTCTCGATAGAAAATTTTAGTGGAGTTTTATCATCATTAGCAATAAAGCGAATATCTTTACCAGCTTCTGCTATATCCAGAAAATATGAAAAATTACCTGTATGTAGCCTGATAAGTGCTAAAGGGCTTGAATCTGTTGTAATACCATTCTGTTGCAATGCAACTTTATCCAAACTGATTTTTTTCTTATATGTCCAACTATCATTCCACCAGGATGCCTGCGCGGATGAAACTAGCATTAGCATCAAGCCAATAAAAGTAATGCCTCTCATTTTTATTCCCACTAAGATTTTATTTATTTAATTTTGCCAAAAATACATTACAAACGTATTACAAATTGAAAATATTCTGATTTAATAATCATGGCTATAGACAAACCAATGCTTACTTACATTAAATTAAGAAATTAAGTAGGATGTGCTGAGGCACGAAGCGCATCATTAGCTGGTTGATGCGCTTCGTGCCTCAGCACATCCTACATTTTCTTTCTTAACTTAATGTTTATTAAGAATTACAAGCTCCCTTTCCTTTGCCCTTAGTTTTTTGACAAGCTTGTTTACCGTCTTCAGAACCAAAACCCACCACATCAACACTTAACATGCCTAATGCGATTTGTTTTTCATCACTTTCAGACGAATTATTTTGAACTGACTTTTCTGCGGCTTTACTTACACTGGCTGCGGTATTACTACTCAAACCTGTTACTGGAGCAACAGACCCTGTATCAGAAGAAACACCAACCGATGTACCACTAATTGAAATATTGTTTGCACCCAAAACTGCTTTGGCTACAATAAATAAATTATTAGCCGAAATACCCGCCTCACTTGCATTAATAATACCTTTTGGAGCAAACAGGAAGCCACTTCCCTGGATTCCTTGTAAACCATTTCTAGTTGTTATTTCTTTCTTTGGTGCAATAGCCAGTCTTATTGATTTGATAGCATCAGTAATATTCGCCTCGCCATTTTTATATTTCTTAATATCAACTGCCAGCTTGCTTACAGCACTATTCTTGGATTTATCTGTTTGTGCCCGAAGAAGATTTGTTATTTCATTTGCAGATAACGCTTTAAAGTCTGCATTTATTCCACTTCCCGCAACATTGGGCTGAGGTTCAACGACGACTTTATCATCTACATAACTAAACTGTGGAGGTAAAGTTGAAAATGCCGCCTTAGCTCCCTTACCCGCATCAATATCTCCTTCAGAAGACCAGACTAAAATATCCTCACCTCCTAAAGTAAACATTCTTGATTGGTTTACATCTAAATTATCTCGCAGAAATGTATTTATCTCACCTTCACCTAGAGCAAGAATACCTAATGTTTTCTTTTCAGTTGCATTTTTATCTGAACTACTAGCTAAACCCACATTAACACCACCGCCTGGTACGGCAATATTAATGTCACCCCCATTTTGAGTCTGAATTGAACTAAAAAACATCTTCAAATCTCCTTGCGCTTTATGTTCCGGGAATAAGGTTTCAATTACCTGAAATCCCATTTTATTTCCCAGAACATTCCCCAAAGACTCAGCTTTACCTCCCTCTTTTAATGCTGTAAAAAATAGTGGCATAATCAATTTATTCATTGTTGCCGAATCAATGCTTTTTATATCATCATAGCCTGCTAAAACTTCAATCACTTTAAACAAGCGGCTTTGTGTAAGCGCATTTCCTGCGTTATCTAACCGAAACTTATTCATTTGCTGAATAAATTTTATATATTCAGGTTGATTAGGAACACCCACTAAGAATGTCAAATTTGCACCCGCATCAGTTGCTAATTGAGGATTTAATTGGTTACCAACCGAAACAATACCTTCAGAACGACCTAAATCTAAATTTCGCCCTGTTTTAAACAGTACATCACCTGGGCCCGCTATATTAATTGAATCATTATTTGAGTCTTTTGCCCCTGAAACCAAATCACGACCACTGGCAGAGGTTAAATCCCTCCCTGCACTAATAACAGAATAATCACCGTTATTCACATGCTGAATATATAATTTATTTTTTGTATAGTCTTTTCCTGCTTCAATAATGCTACGTTTAGGAAAATTCATCTGAAGACTTTCAATATTTCCCTTTTTAGCTATTAGCCTAACAGGGTCTGAACTATTATTGTGCGGAGACACCGTAGCATGAATTTTTGACTTTAACTGGAAATTAAATGGGTTTAGCCTGCTATTTGAACCATTTAAATCCGTCGCCTTAACCGCATTTACGGCTCGCGGAAACTTGCTTGCATCCGCATCAGACATCGCAATATTAACTCTTGATCCATTAGAAGCTACAGGACGAATATGATACTCCGCCAACAAATTAAGTTGCCCTTTAGTAGAAGGAAACAGTGAAATATCATTCTTCAGTAAAATACTGCCATTTGCTGCCGTGGCATTTAGGATACCCGGGTAAAGACCGGATATATTCCCCTTATACACTTGGCTACCCATCTGTTGCTGTAAAATGCTACCGTTATTGGCTGATAAATAAATATCACCTGATAATGATGATAAAGAGATCGCACTGTTGTTAGTATAACTAAAGAAATTAACGCCTTTATCATGCAATATCATGGGGTCTATCACTGATGATATATGAATATCATCACCTGCTGTCAGCTTAAACTGGCTGTCCCCCATTGCGATAACAGGGCCATTAGTGAATTTAGCTCCACCTTTAATAGATTTTCCTGCTCTAAGCTCTGCTTTACCTTTACCCGTATAATAAGCACCTCCGGAAATATTCCCATCCGCAAATACCTGCATATTTCCACCGCCAAACTCAATAGGTGCATTACCTTTACTCTGAGGCTTACCCGTTGTAGGCATCATTATGGATAGATTATTAATGTCTCCAGCTGAGGCAAGCGTAACATTACCCCCACCAAATGAGCCAATATTTTGTTGAAATGCTGAGCTATTAAGCTTTACCCCCCAAGAAATAATGCCGGCCCCGCCTCTACCAATTTTATTTTTACGAATTAGCCATTGGTTAATAAACTGCCTAGATTGGGCTCCATTAATATTCCCCCCTGCAACAATTTCAATATCTCCTCCATTGACAGGGTATTCATAACCTAGTCTATTAGCACCCCTAACTGGCCCATAAGGTGATTCAACATCCTGTCTACCCATGTTATAGATTACCGAAGTTTGACTGGCAAAATTAACATCACCAGCAGAGAACATACTAATATTTCCATTACCCGTACGAACAGTTACGTTATTTCCGAGATTAATATCACCTCTATCTAAAACAGCACTCAAATCAGCCGAACTTAAATCAGCTCCAGATGCCATAACAAGAGACCAGGAGTTTCCTTTTTGTAATTTTCTAGCTTTATATCCGTCTGAAATAGAATGTTTTACATTTATATCCCCGGTTGCTCTTAAAGCCAACTGCCCCACAGTATCACCGAAATAACGCCAATTTACCGTATCAATAGCCGTTAATACATTAAGATTGCCGTCATATTGAACCTCTATTCCAGGACGTAGTTTTAAATTTGAATTCAACCCATCAACTCTAGTCACTGACATATAAGCCGATGCATCATTTTTATATTTTGCTGTGTCAGCTGAAGTAATATTACCATCTACATCGGTATAAATTTTCACCCCTTCAGCATAAAAACCACCACCCGTAACTCCATTTATACTACCCGCAACCTGAGTGATATTAATACTATCATCAGTGCCGTTATTATCTGTATCTAACCGCGGAGCTCTTAATATTACCGTTCCCTTTTCATCAGACTGGTTTCCTACATTAATAACAGAGGCTGTTTGAATCTTAATACCACCCTTTACGGTATCGGTAGTCGATAATAAAACCTTGCCACCTTTTTTATCTGTATTTGTTTGCGCAGTTAGCTCCGCAGTATCCGTTAAAATCAGCTCTTTTCCAGCAATTAATTCTATACGGCTATTTTCCTTAGCATCTGCATTAATTATTCCCGCAATTATTACCGCACCGTTATCAGCTGCTAGCTTAACATACTCAGCAACAACTGAATTCCCAGCTGACACGGTAATATCCTGCTTTGCACTTCTATAATCAATTGATTTAGTTACCCCGGCATTAGTCAAGGCTCCAAACAACGTATCAAAATTACTTTGAGTTTGAAAACCTGAAACATCAATATCGACACTACCTCCATGTGCCTGGTAATTACCTTGCATAAATGCATTTCCATTTAAGGCCTGTAATTTAAGGTGCCCACCTTGCTGACTATTTCCACCTGCATTTAGATTTACGCTGGATCCTTGGTAAAAATGAATATCCCCTTTATCAGCACGTAGATTTAAGTTTCCACCTGTCGTATTTTTAGTGATGTCAGCAAAATTAAATTCCCGACCAGACAAATCAATCACTGCCTGATCACCAATAACAACATCAGCCTTCAATGCAGTTACATCAAAAACACCGGAAGCAATATCCACTCTGGTATTAACAGTGACTTTATCTGCTGTTACCGATAGCTTGCCTGTTAAATCTTTATGACTTACAACACCCTTGACACCCATACCATTAAAGACAGCCGAATGACCTTTTGCATTAAATTGATAATCTCCTCGACTACGTGCAGTTAATACAGGCGTTTTGACTTCCAAATCAGCATTAACATCAAGACTACCGACTCCTTCAGCCGTAAGTTGCTTATTAACAACCATATTAACCTTATTAAAACCATCAATAGCAAATTTTCCATCACCCGTCAGCATATTATCAGCTTCAATATTAACTATACCCGCGCCTGTTGCAGGTAATGAGTTAATCGCATTCAGGGTGTTTTTTAATTCCAGCTCTTTAACTTTGATATTGACAGAATCTGTTGCTGAATTACCATTAATCGCTTGCCCAGTAATACCTGTAGCATTAATACTTAGGCGAGAAATTTGTAAAGGATTTATTTGACCACCAGCCAGTTGCTGAAAAACACCATTAGTATCTAACTGACCTGTTGAACCATAAAAATTAATAGCATTACGGCTGGTTAAAACTAATTCATCAAGTGACATCTTAGTCAGTGCAGCATTTGAAAGATTCAGTACATTTGTACTTATTCCTGAAGTTACTTCACCAATATTAATGTTATTAGCCGATAAATTAAGCGAGCCACTCTCCATTTTTATTTCACCAGATACATCAGTAGATAAACTAGAATCCAGTAAAATAGAGCGTTTAGCCGATAAAATCGCCCCATCTTCTACACTCAAGGTTCCTTTTACACCGCTACTGGCTGTGCGATTAAAGTCAACTTGCTCAGAACCCGAAACTCTAAGCAATGCCCCGTCTCCATCAATGCTTAGTAATTTATCACCACTGTTAGTAAACGATGAAGCGGCAACTGTTGCACCCTTCTTAACGGTCACAGAATCTTTTGCGGCAACAATTAAATCTGCAACATCAAGAACCGAACCTTCTTCTATGGAAATAGTTTTAGAACTGACCGAAATAGCTGTTTCACCCTGTTTATCGCCAGCCTTACGCTCTCCACCCAAAAGCAAACTAGATACATTTAAACCGGTTAAATTACTTGCTAAAATTTCCAGCACGCCTGATTGTTGCACGCCACTTAAATTTTTCATTACACGAATATTATCAGCAGCAATATCCATTTTTGCCCCAATTCCATTAACTGCCTGTACATTAAACACACCGTCCATGATTAAACGGGTCTGAGCCTGTATAGAAACTAAACCACCATCTCGTGCTAATGTAGGCGTACGTGTTTCATTTTTTAATGCCTGCTTGAGCAAAAATTTATCACCTGTATAAGAAACATATTCAGATTGTTTCCTTACCTGAGCACCATTTTCAAGCATATAGCCACTAAACCTTCCACCCCCCTTAGCTGTTCCAGCAATTGAAGAATACCCACTCACAATAGCTCTTCCATCAATGGTTTGGGTTGTTTGACCTTGATCGAGCGTATTGCTAATAGGTGTCACTAAATATGCACCGGGTAATAAAGCATAATGCGCTGGTAGCTTAGCAAACTCCCCACTAGGCAATCCATTTGTACCATTTAAAACAACAGTTTCCCCAGCTGCAAAATTAAAAAATTTACTCTGGTAATGATCTATCGGGGCAAAGCTAGTACCAAGCGTTGGTAAAATTGCAAAGCCACCTTTATAGGAACCGTTACCTTTCTTACTCGGTTGCAGATAATCATACGACCCCCCTAAGCCAGGGATAAATTCATAAGAAAATATATCACCACCACCCGCTAAATCGACAACTGCATTTTTTTGTTTAACAATATCAGGAGATTTCAATAAAATTTTCTTATCCAGGTTGGTGTTTAAACCAAACAGTAAATTACCACTGGATAATTCCGGCAACACATTTAAAGCTAGAGGATATAGCCAGTCCAAGCCGTCAACTACATTACCCAACGGAATCAACAAACCCTCTGCTGACACAGAAGTCACACTACCATCTGCTAATTTAAGGGTTTTTTCTGCTTCAAGATTTATCTGCCCTAGAGGTGCAAGTAGGGTTCCGCCTTGGTTTATATATTTTGCCTGCAGCGTTAATTCTCCACCTGCGGATAATGGCGTTGCTTTATTACCATCAGTTGATGAAATATTAATTGTGCCTTCTGGGTTGTTTTCCACCACTAAACGATAATGTGACAATGAGCTTGGATAAATCTTACTTGCTGTTAGATTTAAATTTGCCGCTGTCACCAATTCCCCAGCAAAATCATTAACATTTGATAAATGATTAGCTACAAGCTGAATATCGTTATGGCTAGTCAAACTAAGTTGTTTAGCTCCATTAACTTTAATTGCACCAAATAATTGCATCCATTCAGATTGAAAATTTAAAACCCCATCACCCAAAACAGAAGCACCCACTACCTGTTGATTTAATGATGAACCCATAGCAAGATGTGGTGCTTTTAAATTAACCATATTACCAGCCTGCCCTGTATTAGCTACCCAGGCTATCGAGGAAGCATCCATTGACAAAGCTCTTTGTGTGCTTAAATCCACCCCCCCTTTAAACTGAATAGTATCTTCCGTTTTAAAGGCAATTGAACCAAAACCAGCTTGCTTTAGTTTGTCTGCATACACATTAGCCTGTCCAGGTAATGCACCATTCAATGCATCGCCAAAATGGTATTTATTAGAAATAATATTCTCAGACTGCTGGCTAATACTAATAACTAAAGGGCCGGTAGGAAAAGTTGCACTGTCTGCCGGGTCTACAGGAAGGTTTTGATTACCTCTGCTTAATTCAACAGACAAGGAGCCAGCAAAGTTTACATGACTTCCTGCTGTCGCCTGCATATCACCTTCCAGAGCAATACCCTCTGCAGCAATAACATTAATCGACCCACCATCAGAACCTATTACACGGTGTTGATAACCATTACTTGCCAAGCCATTAATAGCAACATCAAGTGCCGCCGCTGAGCCTGAAACATCAATTTTTGCACCTTGCTCAACCACCATAAAGCCACGCTGAGCTTCTAAATTAATGTCACCACCTGCCAGCACTGTTCCGGTGCGGAAATTTGGATCAAGATCCAGATTAATCGTACCTTTAACCGATAGATTAGCATGTTTACCCAGCCATACAGACTGATCGGCTTCAAAACGTCCTGAATTCAGTGCCGCAATTTTTAAGTTTATTTTTCCTGCAGGTGCTGAAATAACACCATCGACAAACACTTTCTTGTTCGCTGTCATTGCTATCTCAGAGCGTGCTTCACTAATAATAGAGCTGCCATTAAGCATCTTAATATTATTACCAGCAAACAAACTAAACTTGGTACTAGACTGGGTATATTCAGGCAGACGAACGAGATTTGTTATGCCCTTAATTGATTGAGAACTTTGCTGGTATATATAACTACCGTTAACCTGCAAATTGTTTTGCCTTAAATCAATATTAGCTAATTCAGTTAGCGTAATATCACTCTTCGCCTTTAATGAAACGGAATAAAAAGTTGAAAATAAAGCATCTCCTGCTGCGATATGGTTGACCCCAGTTTGCGTATCAAAATAAGTCTTATTATCAATTTCAAACTGGTTGCTTGATAAGTTTAAACGACCGTTTTTGCTCAACGACTTTGCTGAAATATCTGCACCGGCAAAAGATAGCTGAGTTCTTCTCACTGAACTAGAAGCGGTTAAATCAATGGATCCACCTAAACCACTCGTCAGTTTTTTAAAGCTCGATAAGCGCCCCCCTCCATCAGCATATATTCTGGCTCCTTTTGCAGCAATTAATTTATCTTTACTTATTAGCGAAATATTTCCGCCATCAATGGCAATGGCTTCGGTTGGGATTTGCCCTCTCAACAGGCTCGCATTGTCATTTACCCAGCGCCCAGAAACATCAAGTACACTTCCGGAGGACAATTCAATTGAACCTATAATGACATCAAAATTTATATCCCCACCTGCTGTATATATTTGCCCCTGGTGTTGAATTCCCTGGGCGCTAATAGACACATTACTAAACGGAGAAAAATTTAAATTAGCATCCTTTGCAATCAGCACCTGCCCTCTAGTCTTTAAACTAAATGACTGCAGCCCTGAAAGTGCTAGTTGTGTTAACGCATTACTATTTTGGAAAGCTAGGTTTTGAAATGAATTAAATGCAGCTAAATCAACCGAAAAACCACCGCCAACTGCTCTGCTTTTTTCAGTTCTTTGATAACGTCCATTAAGCGCTTGAGCGGCAAGGCTTCCATCCCAGTTAAGGCTTTTAGTTTTAAGTGTTAGCGAGCCTGCATCTTTACCTTCTGTATAACCTTTCTCAAAATGGGTCTGATTAAAAATCGCAATAAATTTATCATCTGGATTAGCATCACTAATATCAAATTGCCGTCCAAATTGGTTAACTATCTGAGTCGTTGTTATATAACCATCTTGATAATTTACCGAACCTCCAGAAATATCAATGAATGCTCCATTTTGTATATCAATATCACCACTGGCAGTTAGTGTAATATCACCACCTTTTGCTAAGCGCTCAGTAACTGACCGCTGAATGATTTTTTTAGCACCCGTTACATCAACAATTTTTGTTTCTTTACGTAAATCAATCGCCAGCTTTTCACCAGCCAGTATTCCACCTCGTTGATTAGGACTATCCCGTAAAACTAAACTACTGATAGCATCAACTTCACCAATATTACGTTGTAAGGAAACAGCAACACCCTTAACTCCAGAAACATCAATTACACCTCCTTTTTCAACCACAATATGTCCACTAGTTCCAGTGAGTGGTGAGTTAACATTGTCACTTGCCATAACATTAACTTGCGCATCAGGAGCAACAATGCGGCTAGATGATTTAAACACAACCGTATGGGCTGAAATATCCACTACTGACTGTGGCTGATTTTGTCCATCAACATCAGTACCAGCATTACTATCAGCCGAAATAGCAGTTGTTCCCGCTAAAGTGACAGTAGCCACTTGCCCCAAGCCATCTTCATCGGCTTTATTTCGAGTGGTACGACTAGCAATCAACTTATTGCCTAACTTTTGATGCCCTTCCCTGGCTAATAAGTGAACAGTACCATTAATTGTAGAAGCTGTAGTTGCATTCACTCTACCCGACTGGTTAACCATAAAACCAGCCATGGTTATATCACCCTGCTTAGTGATTAAATCACCAAAGTTACTGACTTTGCCGCCAGTATCCACTTCAACTAATAATCTTTTAAATGAGTCAGAATCAGCTTGTTGTAAATACACCTTATCTTGACTGGAAACCAAAATTATTTGTCCAAAATCGCCCGTTTGTATAGTTCCATTATTCTCAATTTCAGGTGCAACAATAATGATATTACCATTATCACCTGCGATGATATTTGCCCCTTTTTCAATCAGGATTTTTTTAAGTATTTTATTATTCTTAGCATCCAGTTTAAAGGCATCTTTCAGTTCAAAAGCCGCATCGCCCGATTTCGATTTATCAAAAATTTCAGTAATGCCTTTATTAAAAGCTTCATCACTAATGTTGTGAGTAGATGCAACTAAACTAGCAACATTTATGATAGAGTTTTTACCAAAAATAAACCCATTCTGGTTAATTAAGTAGATTTGTCCATTAGCCGTTAATTTACCTAGAATTCTGCTTGGGTCATTTTGACCAATTCGGTTTAAAGCAATGGAAGATGCATTAGGTTGGGTAAAATTAACATGGTTATTAACCCCGATATTAAAGCTCTTCCAATTTAGAGTCACTTTATTCTTCAGTTGGTTAATCTGTAGTTTATTTCCAATTACCTCCATATTGGCACTATCCTTTGAATGAACCCAGTTAGCTGCAGCAACAGGTAACTCAGCCTGAACGGGAGAGAATATAGAACTGGCTAACATACCTGTTAATGCCAAACGAACAGCGGCTGTTGTTGGTTTTAAATTAAAACTTACGCCTTCCTGCTGTTGTTTATTGTTTAACTTTTTATTAACCATGTTTTTACCTTGTACAAATATTATTTATTGCTATATTTCTTGTATAAGCGGAAAAAGGTTTAGCTTTTTCCACTACCCATAAAACAGCCGTACGAAATCCCCATCGTTCCCATGCTCTGCGTGGGAATGCAGTTAATGACGTTCCAGCATCACGGAACGCCGGAGCGTTCAGCAATAAATTCCCACGCAGAGCATGAGAACTATTTTGCTAATCTGTGTAACTCTTTACTGCTATGTTTAATTAAAAACACCATCCTACATTCTATGTTTCTATCAATTTTGGAAGTGAGGCTTTAGCCTCGCATAATTTAGGCGAGGCTAAAGCCTCACTTCCAACAATCAATATCCATAAGCTAAATAATCAAAAACAGCGGACTAAAGTCCGCTCTACAATATGCTTACCTACCTCTTAAAACTGTGTCGCGATATTAAAATGCAACCTGGATTCACCCGAGCGTATAACACCATTAGTTATCAACGGAATAGCAAAATCCAGCGAACCCACCAGATACTTTAATACCTGAAACCGCACACCCACTCCGGTACTATATAAAACTATATTTTTATCCTGTCCGGGTAAAGCCTGTTTAACCCAGCCCTTAGCCGCATCTGCAAAAGCCAACAGTTTAAAATTATTAATAAAGCTCCAGTTATTAGGCACTAATCTTGGTGAATAAAGTTCTACCGAGCCCATAAGCCCATTATCAGCTAAGGCCTGACTTTCAAAGTAACCTCTTACACTGGTCGCCCCACCCATAAAAAACTGTTCATTACTGATCAGTGGTGAATCAGAATATTGCCCTGATGCACGAGTGGCTAACTCCATACCCAGTGGTAAGTTGTAGCGTAGCTTTCCATCCGCGGTTAAGTAGAAATAATCAGGTCTTGCTCCTGCTCTTTTAGCCTCAAACTCTTTTTCATCATTGGCTACACCTAGTAAAGAAAAATTTAAACCTAAATTTAAACTTGCTAGCAAATCTTCTGCTCGAACATTCCCTTGGTATTGCACCATAAACGGCAAATAACTAATCGGTGTGGAACTAGCATTGGTATTGCCGACCAAAAGATTTTCTGTAAAATGTTTATAATCAACACCTAATGTCATACTGTGCATATAAGAGCCAGTTCCTTCAAATGGCTTAATTAATCTGGCACCCAATATCTCTCCTGAACCAATTACATTAAGATCACCTGCCGCAACCTGTGAATTAGATTGTGAGCTTACTGCATATAGTGCCAAACGTGTACTACTATCAAAAATAGGTAAGACATAAGTCCCCGAAAACACTTCAACTTCACTCGGTTTCTCAGGTGAAGTCTGATACATAAATGAAGCACTGTGAAATCGCTGCCATAAATTATCATAACTAACTGAAGCGGTTAATCGTGTCCTTGAGGTATCCTGCGAATTACGTCCTGTTAATTCCACACTGGCATGCAGAGGTAACTTATCCTGTACTTTTAAATCAACTTCTATTGTGCCGGGTGTTTTACCTGCCCGCATAATAGGAATAATTCTTCTATCACTTGTCTGTTTACTTAATTCTGTTAACTGCGCCTGCATTTCTGTTAAATTTGGTACATTGCCTTCTGCCAATGCTGGCACTGATTTTTTTATTTTACCCAGTGAAAAATAACGTGAATCTTTTACTGTTAATCTGGATATTTTGCCTTCTACTACTTGCAAATATACAATACCATTAACCACATCCTGTTCTGGAATATCGACCGAAACTGTTTTATAGCCTTTCATTTGAAACAGGTTTTCTAATCTAGCTCTGGCTTGCTCAACAATATCTATGGATTTTTTGGGTCCTAAAAAGGGATAAATAGTTCTTTCAATTTCAGAACGGCCCAGTAATGTATTGCCTTTAACTCTTAATTCCCATAAATCAAAACCTGCTTTGCCTTCATCATTAGCGAAAGTTACCGTTAGCTGTGTCAGTAAAATAAACAACAGTATAATCACTTTATAAAAGGGCTTTATTTCTTTAAAACTATCTAACATATAAAATCAGGTTTATTATTACTTATAAAAAAATCAGGCTCCAATATCATTGCGATACCAGAGCCTGACTGACAGGGTCATCCTTGACCCAGATTTGACTATTTAGTGATGCTTATAGCTGAATGCCTATAGTAAAATCACCGTTAGTGATACGAGCAGGAACACGGCAGTTATTAATTGATTGCCCACTAGTAGCATGTGAATATGGGTTTACAGGTAATGCCAAGTTCAAAGTACCATCTTGATTAGCAGTATGTAGTGTAGGAACTGCTAATAAGCCACTTTGACCGAATGAATGAACAAAACCAGTATTAATAGCTGCTAGAACCAGTGGGTTACCCGCTGATTTAATGATTGCATCAGCAATAATTTGCTCACCTGCATCCCATGCATGTGTTTTGCTGTATTGAAATGTTAGCTCAGCCCAGTCATAGTATTTTCCATTAGCAACATTGGCTAAAGTTGGCGCAACACCATCTACTTTGATAAAACGGAAGCTATCAGCACGGTCAGCATTTTTCTCTAAGGCCTGAAGACCAATAGCCCAGCGCTTACCGTAAACATTAGCAAAATCATTAGCTGGGTTAGTATCTGTACCTGCTTCCAATTCATTTAAACAACTGGTTAAACCACCTGATGAAGGTAAAGCATGGACTAAGGTTACACCATCCTGTTCAGTCGAGACACCAGTATCACCTGCAGGTGCGCTTGCACCAGAAAAACAAGGATAGTTTAAGAAGTTAATCCCAAGCTGAGCCTGAGTACCAGAACCTTGTACACGACGACAAATATGCACTGTATCAGGAAAGCCACCAGCGGCTAAATTACCTGTTGGCAAATAAGCAGAGCCATTATTTGACAGGTAAGTAAACAAGCCTGTAGCTGTTCCTGGTACTGTAAGTTGATCCCAAGAAATTAACTGCCCTGTAAAAATACTGGCAATTTGTGCTTTAGAAAGACTTGGCATACAAGCTTCTGTTTCAGACCCCACACAAGCATTACCGATACCAAAAGTCGCTTCCTGTAAAGCATTACGCAAGCTAGTTGTTACAGGAATACCAAAAACAGATGCCGCAGCAGACTGTACATTTAATAAACCAACATCTGAAGAAGTTACAGCTGCAAAACCAGCTGGTGTATTTGCACCTTGGAACTGTTCAGGATCGACATCTGAAATACCAAAATCAGGGACTGCTAAAGAATATTTTGCAGGGTTTGCAGGGTCATAATTACATTGAACTTTACCTAAAACACCTACCGCTGGTAAACCCGTTAGCGCAGTAGCACAATTTGTTGAAGCTATATTTAAAAATTTAATTGTAGAAGCAGCTACTAACCCTTTTGCATCCGCAATAATTGGGCTAACACCTTGTGCAGAACCACCTTCATTACGTTTATAAATTAACAAATGTTGTTTTGTTAAACCAGAAAGAGCAGGGTTGGCTTTATTAATATCACAAAGGTAAGCATTTTGTTTTTTACCCTTGCTGGCAGCAAGTGTACCATTGGCATTTACTGTACCGTTTTGGAATTTCCATATTGGCTTGCTGTTATCACAAATTGCATCTGCTGCAGGTACATTTGTGTTGGTAAACAATTTTTCCATAAACTTACGCGCAGCTGATGCACCAGATAAGTAAACAGTGTAAGTTGTGCTATTTTGAATAACAGGTAAGTTATTACCATCAATAGCCGGTGTTGCCTGAGCAACGCCCGAAAGCATCGCTGCTGATACAGCAGCTGATAAGACTAATTTTTTCATTTTAATTCTCTCGTATTTTAAATATTACTATTAAGCAGCGTTTCTTTTACGGCTAATACCCGCCAAACCTAGCAAAGCAGAACCAAACATCCATACTGCCGCAGGAACTGGCACAGCAGAAACGCTAGATAAAGTTAAAGAGTCACCCGCTAATTTAAATTGAGATGCAAACACTTCCTGAGTAGAAGACGTTCTACGGTGTGCGCTATGCAAAGTAATTAGATTTAAATCTGCCGCCTGACCATAAGCAGTGTTTGGGTTATAACTTGCAGAACCCCATACAGAAAGAGATCCAGCATGTTTGCCCTGTGCAATATCCGCATCATTTACTAAAGTTGTATCTGGTGAAGAAGTTAACAGAGGATCAATATAATCAGCATTTATAGCATTCGCATGTATATTTAGATGTAGATTAACACCTTCAATAGCAGGACGGGCCATGTTCGCAAAGAAGGTATTATCCGCACCTGTTAGCATAAATCCTGGCCTACTAACGATGCTAGCGGCAGATGCTATAACATATTCTGTTGTAGTTAAATCAGCAGATGCTTTAAATGTATTCCAGTCTGCATAAGCAGATAAGTCAATATCATGAACTACGCCTGTTGTATTTTTTTCAGCAAATAATGTACTCCAGTTTAAACCCGCAGAACCTAAGTTTAATGTGAATGTATTCTTTGATGATGAATCGTAAACTGACATCCATGCATCTGCATTTAGACTATTGTCAAAAAGAATAGTCGCATTAGCCGAAACAGTGCCTAATGCAAGTGTCGCTGCAACCAGCGTTTTTGTTAATTTTTTCATGTTGACCTCTATAAAAACTAATATCAATAAAATAATAAGGAAGAAAAAAAGCCGGGCAGCATACTCATATTTAATGAATCGCAACCCGGCCATCTTATAATATTAAGATCCGTAGCTTTCCGTCCCTACCTCACAGTAGGTTTGGCAACATTTTAAAACCCGACAAAAACTATCCATTGTTCAGCGACTGTTACTGCATCCCTTTCAGTAAAAATTCAGCCACTCTATAACACCTGTTAAACCAAGTTCCTATCCCGAACTTTGAACTTGCGCACATTCTTTCATATTTATTTAAAATTACAGTGACAGTTCCATTACATTTGTATGAAACGTATTACATATAAATTTAATGCCTTTTTTAATTGTCTCTATTGAATATTACATTTACATTAAGGAAATATGTCATTTGTGTTAAACGTATTACAAATGTATTTTTTGAGTTTTGTAACCAAGCCGTCATGTAATTGTTATATATTTAACGGTTAATTATTCTTTTAGATAAATACATAAATGACGGATCTTAAACACATTGTATCTCTACGACTTAACAATGATGACAGGCAGGCTATACAGTCAATTGCTTCACGTTTATTAGTCAGGGAATCGGATATGTATCGCCTAGCAGTAAGCCAGTTATTAGCTCAACTGGACACATTACTAGACTCTTCTTGCAGTGGTTTTGAATTACTACCTTTATTTTTGGAGCTTAGAGAGGAACTTAACTATAGCCTAGGGTTTAAAAAACCCCAGTTATACAAAATTATTAACCATAAAGAGTTGTCACCTGAGAAGTTGGTGCCAATGAGTGATATTGAGCTATTAATTTTACCTCACCATGCCGTTAGAAACCGGCTGGAAAAACTTCATCGAGTTGAGAATAAGAATATTGATACGGACACTTGGTTAAAGCTGTATTTTGAACAGAAATACTTTTCAGCTGAGAAGAGGTGAATTTATTCGTTTTTTAAGTAGCTATTTTCGACCACCCATACCCATTAACTCTCTGGCTTTATTATCAATAGAATTAATTATTGTTTAATGCTATCAATATTGAAAATAGCAAGCTACCTTTTCGAGTAAAGCATTTATCTGAAAGTTGGTCGTTTTCTATTAGCAATATAGGGGGGACTGAGGTACGAAAGCGTATCTTTGTATCATTGATGTGTTGCCTATTTTTGCTATGCGTACTCTAATGAAACCTTTTGCTAGGCATCATCAATTCAAAAACTTGTGAAAACTCATCATCAGTAAGCTCCACGACTTCAGCAATCATACTTCTATCAAGTCGCATAAGCTGTAGGTATTCATCTGTAAATTCAGACAGCATCTCTTCAAGCAACATGCCTTGCTGAAGAGAATTAGTCAGGCGAAAAGCTAAATTTAACAGGTGGGCATCCAAGCGGTGAACCAGTGAAAGTTCTGGCTCAAGGTGACAACCCACTGCCTCAAACAAGGACTCAGGCAAACCCCAGGACTTAATTAACTCAAAGCCAATATCAGCATGGGTAAAACCCAACACTTGCTGCTCAATCACTGCAACAATTTGCCTGTCATAATTAGCAGCCTGTAAAATTTCCTGAGATTCTGCAGGGATTTTATTATACATCACCAAAGAACCTATATCATGCAACAATCCCGCCAAAAAAAGTCTTTCACAATGTAAAACTGAACTTTTTTTAGCGAGTAACTTGGCCACAACACCACAACGTACACTACTCATCCAAAAGTCGGTCATATCAACCAGTTCAACAGAGATTTTGCTAAATTTATCTATTACCGAGGTTGCTAAAACCAGGTTCTTTAAATCCTCAACACCCACAATAGTTATAGCACGAGATATGGTATCCACTTTAGCCTGAAAACCATAAAAAGAACTGTTAACAATTTTTAACAATCTAATACTTAAGCCTGGATCTTTGGCAATAACATTTCCAAGATCAATAGCAGTATATCGCGGGTCGGCAATCATCTCAGCTATTTGAAAATAAATATCTGGAAGCGAAAAAATTTCCAGTGAACCTTTAATTAATGATTGCGGGCTAAGCTCATCCATATTAAGTGCTTAAAAAATACATACTATAACTTATTATACAAGCTCAGCACTTTTCTGACATATCCTTGAGTTTCTGGGTAAGGAGGAATAGTGTTGTTATATTTTTTGACGGCACCTTCACCTGCATTATAACTGGCAAGGACCAAGTCAAGATTTGAATCAAACATGTTAAATAAATCCTTTATATATTGAGTACCGCCATCAATATTTTGTGCCGCATTTTTTCTGTTGGATACACCATACCGCTTTGCCGTAGCCGGCATTAACTGCATTAAACCCACTGCACCTACCGAAGAAACAGCCTTTACATCATAGGCCGACTCAGTTTGAATAACTGCATGTAATAATTTAGCATCAATTTGATATTTTTCAGCGGCTTTAGCAATCAGAGGGGCGTATTTCTTTTTATTTTTTGCTAAATGCTTATATGCACTTGCATAGCTTTTAGGTTTGGTACGAATAATACGCTTATACTTAAACCCTTTTACAGGGGCGTCTGTATAATAAACTCGCCCATCCGCAGCGGTGCGTTTATATACATCTGCCACACTAGAAGTTGAAAATATTAAAAGTATTATAAAACCCAACAAACTATTCATTTATAAAACCTACATTAAGTAACTTTTACAATCTTAGCTGCTTTAACAGCTTTTTCTATGGCTTCAGTCACATTCTCGGCAGTTGCCAGTGCAACCCCCATTCGTCTAGCAACAAATGCTTCAGGTTTTGCAAACAATCTAATATCAACATCTGAATCGGACAAAGCTTCGTCTAGCCCGCTATACTTCACACCTTTAGCATCAATTCCACCCAGGATAACAGCACTCGCGCCTGTTTTATCCAATAAGGTAGAAACAGGTAAACCTAAAATCGCTCTAACATGCAAATCAAACTCAGTTTGCCGTTGCGTGACCATCGTCACCATTCCTGTATCATGAGGGCGCGGACTCACCTCACTAAACCACACATTGTCAGCCTTAATAAATAACTCAACCCCAAACAAACCTAAACCACTAATATTAGCTGTCACTTTTGCAGCAATATCTTCAGCCTTTGCTAAAGCAATAGCAGACATTTCCTGGGGTTGCCAGCTTTCTCTGTAATCACCATTTTCTTGCCTATGCCCAATGGGCTGACAAAAATGTGTTTCAATTACACCTTGTTCATTTAATGCTCTTACTGTTAAAAGCGTAATCTCATAATCAAAATCAACAGCACCTTCTACAATAACTTTACCCGTATCCGTCCGACCACCTGACTTGGCATATAACCAAGCTTGCTCAAGCGACTCTTCTGACTTAACCATTGACTGGCCTTTTCCAGATGAAGACATCGTAGGCTTAATAAAACAAGGATAGCCTATACCATTTGCTACAGCCGTTTTTAACTCCGCATAGGTTTCTGCAAAAGCATAACTAGATGTGGGAACACCCAGTTCTTCTGCAGCCATGGTCCGAATTCCTTCCCGGTTCATGGTTAACTGCACCGCCCTGGCATTAGGCACAACCTGAGAAATACCTTCGGCTTCAATTTCAGCCAAAGCTGCTGTAGCGATTGCTTCAATTTCAGGAATTATAAAACTGGGCTTTTCAGCGGCTATAAGCTGCTTAACTGCTTGAACATCTGTCATATCAATAACATAAGATCGGTGGGCTACTTGCTGTGCAGGAGCATTCTGGTAACGATCCACCGCAATCACCTCAACCCCATATCGCTGTAAAGAAATAGCAATCTCTTTACCCAACTCCCCACTCCCCAACAACATCGCTTTGGTTGCATTTTTTGTTAGTGCTGTTCCAATTTTCATTACAAGCCTTTATTTTTTATCTGCTAAATAACTATTAATATCTTCTTTAGAAAACCCAATTTTCTTAGCGACTCTATCAGCATGACTCACACGCGAAATTCCAGCAACTAATTTATAGCTTGGTAGCTCATCTTTAAACTCAACCTGCATTGCAACGCCTTCACCTTTATCAACGAACAAATCCACCAACTGATGATTGTGAGTGATTAAAATGGTACTATTTCCTTTACGGTAAAAACCATCAAGCACATTAGATGAAGATTCCATTTTCTCCTCAAAGGTCGTGCCTTCAGAAAGCTCATCAAGTACAACCAGACTTTTTGCAGTGGTCGCGAGAAAAATAGCCTTAGTTCGTTTTAACTCCGTACCAAAACGCCCTTCCCCATCATCTAAATGGCTGATTTCAGGTGCCTGATAAAATATTTTATCTGCAACACTCAATATCGCTTCTTGTGCAGGGACATAACAACCAATTTGTGCTAAAACCTGAATCTGGGTGATAGTTTTACAAAAAGCTGTTTTACCTCCACTATTTGGCCCTGTCACAAAAACCAGTTTTTCTTTATCTAGGGTAAAATCATTTCCCACATAGCTTTCATTTTGCATACCAAGTACTGGGTTTTTAGCATCTATAAGCTCAATCGAATGATGCTCACCCTCTTTCACTGTAGGCAAAATAAGGTTACTCCCATATTTTTCTGAGAATTTAATAAAAGCTAATAATTCATCCAGTTGCCCCAAAGCATCCAAAGCATCCCCCAATTCTTTGGAATTTTTAAATTCCTCTCGCAAAGGGATAATGCAACTATCACGGTCATAGGTTCCAACAAGAGGAAAATAAATCAATAAAGCAGGTGCAAACAGGGCTCCAGACATTGCACCACTACCAAAAGAAAGTCCTGGGATACTGTAACTTATAAATTGTGAAAACATCCAGATCCCCACCAGTACAAGCATAATAAGTAATGGTTTAAATATTTGAGGAACAAATATTGTTGCAGGAACAAAGGAACCTTTCCGCTCTTTTTTTGTTTTAAAGCCTTTTTCCGTATTGTAAACAGGCCCCTCCATCAGGGAGTGAACTCGACTCTCAGTAAATATATTAATTTTATTAAAGATAGCTCTAAGGTAAGGGCTTTCCGGCTCTCCTGAAGAATAAATAGATTCACTCAGGTTTAACATAAAACGTACACCTTGACGATATTGCCGATAACCATAACCCTCAATTTGCTGAGCTTCTCGAGCAGTTCCCATTGAACCTAAAAACTCACCAAACAATAACAGATACAAAGACCGTTCTTTTTCTGCAGAACTTATAACAATATTTTCTACATTATCCCTAACAGCCTGGTTATTTTTGATTTCCTCAACAGCTTGTTGTTTAGCCTTAATTTCATCCAGTGAACAAGAGGGCTGAGCTAAAGAACGATACAACACTGACTGTCCAGCAATCGTGCTGGCTTGGTTGACTACATCAAAGACCTTACCCACCTCAATTGTATCAAAGCTCGCTTGGTCAATTACGCCTTCGCCTGTAGCTAAGGGTTTAGTAGATTTAACCTCAGGCCACTTATTATTCCAGCTTTGTAAAATATTCTGCTTCATCAGACCCCTCACTTCTTTTTATATTTACTTTTATCTAACATCCCAAAAACAATAATGGTAGAAACAACAATACCCGATAGGTAAATATTTTCCTGACTTGCCCCAAGCAAATAAGCAGAGCCACTACCAATTGCCATTCCAACACCGGTAAAGGCAAGACTACGCATTAATCGACAAAATGCGCAATTATTTCTATCATACTCTCTCATCTGAGACTCCGATTATTTCAATAAGGTAATATTTAAGCTTGGTGATAATTTAATTGTGCTGCTTAAAAAAACCAGCACACTTAAAATATAAATTTGCATAAGTCGAGTGACTTATTACGGTAATAAAGGAGTGGCTCAAATCAATTAACATGATGTTATTTTCTTAAAAAAACATCATGTCATATAATGAAAAATTTGATTAATTCGAATTTCGATTAATTAAATTTAAAAACTCCATCCGAGTACTACGGTCCTCTCTAAAAATTCCCGACATCACTGATGTAGTCATGACAGAGTTTTGTTTTTCAACACCTCGCATCATCATACATAAATGCTTCGCTTCAACAACAACGGCAACACCTTTGGCACCAATTGATAGTTCAACGGCATCAGCAATTTGTTTGGTTAACTTTTCCTGAATTTGCAGTCTTCTGGCATACATATCAACAATACGCGCCAGCTTAGATAAGCCCAATACTTTACCATCAGGAATATAAGCAATATGGCATTTACCAATAAAAGGCAGTAAATGATGTTCACACAGTGAATATAATTCAACATCTTTTACGATAACCATATCCTCAGTATCTGCTTCAAAGATTGCACCGTTTAGAACTTCTTCCAGTGTTTTATCATAACCATTATTTAAAAACTTAAAGGCTTTAGCTGCGCGCTTTGGTGTATCAACTAATCCCTCTCGGGTTACGTCTTCACCAATTTCTGTAATAATTTTGGAAAAAAGATCTTCCACCGTTTTGTCTCCGTCTATATCAAGCAGTAATGAGGCAGAATTATATCATAGTCGGATATTGTTTAATGCCTCTAATAAAACAGCCTCATTCGCCCCCTTTTTAGTTCCTTTCTCACTTAAACATCTACGCCATAACCGCGCACCAGCCACACCATGAAAAAGCCCTAAAATATGTCGCGTAATATTATGCAATCGCCCTCCTTCATACAAATGCTGCTGAATATAAGGGATTAATTCCATCACCACTTGATGCCGCGTCTTAATATCACCCGACATACCATAAATTTGCTTATCAACTTGAGCTAATAAATAAGGATTATGATAGGCTTCACGCCCAACCATCACACCATCAACATACTGTAAAACATCAGTTGCAGCCGCCAAGGAAGTAACTCCACCATTTAAACTAATATTTAACTCAGGAAAATCTTGTTTTATTTGATAAACAATTTCGTAGCATAAGGGGGGCACCTCTCTATTCTGTTTTGGAGACAAGCCTTTTAACCAAGCCTTTCTAGCATGAATGATAAAATCTTGACAACCTCCACCAGCAACAGTAGAGACAAATCTCACCAACTCTGCATAAGAGTCTTGATCATCAATACCAATGCGAGACTTTACAGTGACAGGGATGCTAACAAACTCTTTCATTGCAGAAACACATTCAGCCACCAACACAGGTTCGGCCATCAAACACGCACCAAACCGGCCATTTTGAACCCGGTCACTTGGACACCCCACATTAAGATTAACCTCACTATAGCCATACTGCTCAACAAGCTGAGCACACCGAGCCAAATCAACCGGATTACTTCCGCCCAACTGAAATGCAACAGGCGACTCAGCCACATTAAAAGCCAGAAAACGCTCAGACCCCCCATGCAAAATAGCACCCGTAGTCACCATTTCAGTATATAAAAGAGCCTTTTTAGTTAATAGCCGATGGAAATAACGGCAGTGCTTATCCGTCCAATCGAGCATAGGTGCTACAGAGAATGTGTGATCCGGTATAACCCTGTTATTACTCATTTTATATCGAATTATTCCTGTTTATTTATGTACTTTTTGTATCATTTTGACTATCATAGAACGTCAATAGTCCGTCATAATTCTATGACGTACTGAATTCGGATGATTATGGCTTCTATTAGAAAAAGAAAGGCGGTAATTGTCAATATAGTTGTTGCCAAAAGAGCCGGTTTTAAATGGTTCAGGTGGAATATAACTCGCACCATAAAAGGTCTTGCCTTCCGGCGTTAAAAAGTTTGACGTGGGCCACCCACCTCGACCTGTCAACAGCATAACCGCTTCCATATAAACTGAAACAATATCGGGTCTACTTTCCCTATCTACTTTTATAGCAATAAAGTATTTGTTAAGTACTGCTGCAATCTCCGGATTGTCAAAACTCTCCTCCTCCATAACATGACACCATGTGACAAGTCGAATAACCTATTGATAAAAACACAGGTTTATTTTCAGCTTTAGCTTTAGCTTTAGCAAAAGCGGCATCTCCCCAAGGATACCAATTCACAGGGTTATGTGCATGTTGTAGTAAATAAAGTGAATCCTGAAGAATAAGCTGGTTAGTATAAGCAGGCACACCCTTTCGCAAAAAATGTTTTGTTCGAGGCTTATACCCTATCCCTTTCGCTAGAAATACAGCATGTAACTGCTGAGCCAGTTCAGGAGGATAATATTGTGTTTCAGTTGTTAAACTACCTAAAGAAGTGATACTGAATGCTATAAATAGAGTTAGATATAATTTTTTTGAACAAAACACAACATATAGTTGTCATTAAAAAGTGTATGTAGTAAGAACATTATCACTTAGCGATAAACAAAGTGCTTTTTCTTACCTAAAGAACTTTGCTTAGTTGCCGCTAAATATCAAGTGATTACAATCACAATTTTTAATTTTTTTAAAGGAAAAATAATGGACGTTTCATCTGTTTCAAATACACTTCCTCAACCACCAACTACAGCTACTCCTAAAGTTGCTGAAAGTAAGGTAGAGGGAACTACACCTGATAATGACAGTGATAAAGATGATGTTGTGAGCTCAACGTCACAAGTTAATAATGTGACCGATACTGTGGGTACTCAGGTTAATATTACTGCCTAGTTATATATTTCATCCGGTCACGGATGTGGGGTTTATAACAAGCCGTGACCGTGTATTATAAATAAGTAACTAAAGTTTCGGAGTTCATTTTACCCTCAAATAAAGCTTACAGACGTTGTTTTATAAAGCCTCAAGTCGAAGCATCTTTGGATCAAGTTGAAGGACTTGAACGAAAAAGCATTGTATGCGTGCTTCAATGGTTTCCATCACTGAAGTAACCGCATCACCGAGTAATGTTTTCAATGCCTCTTAAAGCACCCGTAATAAATAGCTTTAAACACCTGCCATAATTTATTAGCGGCAAAGCTTATGTTTGCACTGTTACAACAAAGCTCATCAGGTACCTGAGTAACTTTCTCATACCCTTGACTTTGTTTGGCTATCACCAGAAAACAAAATCGAATAGAGGCTAAATGAATGGAGGCAATAGAAGCGGCATAGTGGTTGCTTTGTTATTTCAATAAGCCAAGGTGCTGTTTCGCTTCTTTAAAATAGACTTCAATGGCCCCGCGCAATTATGACAGGATGTACTGACGATAGGAAGCGCATCAGTTGTAAACGATGCGCTTAATAACTGTGGTGTGTTGAAACCAAGGTTTTTAATTAACTAAAAATTCGGTGAAAAACACATCCCTAAAACCGTCGCTATTAGCTCGTTTATCCAATGCTTTTATTATCGCTTTTTTAGTCTCAGTTCTTAAAGCCTCCCTTTGTTCCATTGTTTGTAATTCAGTTGATGAGCGTCCACTATAAAGCATAATTAATTCATTTCTTAGGGCAGGTAAATGTTTTTTAACTTTTTCAATATATTTTTCACCTTCAACCATCAATTGCACATTAATGACCAAATACTTTCCTGGCCTTTCTAAATTAACCGTAAACTTAGGTGTCATGGCTATATATTCAATAACTGGCTCTGCTCCCTCATCATCTCCAGCATAAGCCGTATTAAAAAAAACAAAAAAACTTAAACATAACATTAAAATTCGCATACACTCTCCTACCTTATTTATTGATATTAAAATTTTACTATGACAAAACAAGCTATTGGTCCTGTAATGATTGATGTAGAAGGTTTTACACTGACTACAGCCGAAAAACAGAAAATAAATCACCCCAATACAGGTGCTGTCATCTTATTCTCACGTAATTATAGTTCACCAGAGCAAATTGAAAAGTTAATCACTGAAATACGTGATGCGCGTAATGGCAATATTCTTATTGCCGTTGATCAAGAAGGCGGTAGAGTTCAACGCTTTCAAACAGGTTTTACTCGTCTGCCACCTGCCTCCCGCTATGCAAAATCACCAAAATTAGCAGAATCAGCTGGCTGGCTAATGGCGGCGGAATTACTTGCTGTAGGCGTGGACTTTAGTTTTGCACCGGTACTTGATATTGACTGTGGGGTAAGTGAAATTATAGGCAACCGCTCATTTTCTCAAGATTCTACACTTGCAACGCAGTTAGCCAGTCATTTTAGAAAAGGAATGAATAAGGCTGGAATGGCCGCTACAGGCAAACATTTTCCTGGGCATGGAGCTGTTGCTTTAGACTCCCATTTAACGCTACCTGTTGATGATAGAGATTTAAACAGCATTCGTACAAAAGATATTCAACCTTTTAAACAATTAATAACAGAAGGTTTGGAAGCTATTATGCCTGCACATGTTGTTTATCCAGAAGTTGACTCACTCCCTGCTGGTTTTTCTGCTAAATGGATACAAGATATCCTGCGTACCGAGCTTAATTTTACCGGAGTGGTATTTAGTGATGACTTGAGTATGGAGGGTGCCGCATCAATAGGCGATTTTAGCCAGCGTGCCAAATTAGCAATGGATGCAGGTTGTGATATGGTTTTAGTTTGCAATAATCCCACTGCAGCAGAAGAAGTTTTGGCAAGTATTCCACTCTCCAATAACCCTTTAAGAGAACAAAGGTTAAATACCATGTTGGGAAAACCTCAATTGTCAAGAGCACAGCTTATGCAATCAGAAAAATGGTTACACATTTCAACACAGATAAAATCAATAAATGCTAATGCTTAAAGAAATTGCTAGTGTTCAAGCAACTGCCGATTTGCTATACAGTGAATCAGATATTGAATCCGCTATTGATAAAATGGCAGAAAAAATCAATACCGAACTAAAAGATAAAGACCCTGTGATCCTTTGTGTCATGAATGGTGGCATTGTTGTGACAGGAAATCTGTTGCCTCGTTTAACTTTCCCCTGTACTTTTGATGCCATCAATGTGAGTCGTTATGGAAGCGAAATATCGGGGGGTACCATTGAATGGTTACAAAAACCCAACACGAATCTTAACAATAGAACAGTCTTAATTGTTGATGATATTCTTGATCAAGGCTTTACTCTTGAAGCCATCATTAATTATTGTCAACAGCAAGGGGCCTCATCTATTTATAGTGCTGTATTGGTTAATAAAATATTAGTGGGTTCAAAACCTGTAAAAGCTGATTTTATTGCCCTTGAAGTTGAAAATCAATATTTATTTGGTTACGGTATGGACTATAAAGGTTACTTAAGAAATGCTGCCGGTATTTATGCTTGTAAAGAAGAGTAAGGAATCAAGCGAAATTAATTTAATAAAAAGTGGCATCTTTCAGTTTCCAGTTTACACTTTTGTATTCAGGCCAAAAAATATAGATTTTCCATTTGGTGATGCTATCGCTTTTAATGGTTGGAGTGGTGTTCTTGATATAGATAAAGTAACCTGGTTTAAGGAGAGGTAGTCAGAAAATTAGTGTCTCTCTTTTTAACTGTTGAAATGGCTCCATTTTTGATTGCTGTCAAGATTAGATGAATAGGTTCTTCTAGGTAAAATAGGGGAAACAACATATTATGTAATATCTCAAATCATCCTGATTATGGGAATAAATCTAAATTTTTAGGAATAACATGAAAGAAATTACAGTTGATAGCAACCCGAGCGAAGCACTTTTAAAAGAAATGGGCGTTACTTACTGGCCAATATGGGAAAAAGAAGTATCTGTATTTCCATGGGAATTTGTTACTACAGAAACAGCACTTATTTTAGAAGGTGAATGTGAAATGACACCTGAAGATGGTGGTCCTGCAACTATTTTCAAGGCTGGTGACTTAGTGGTCTTTCCATTAGGCTATAAAGGTACTTGGGAAGTAAAAAAACCACTAAAAAAATGCTATAAGCACAGTGGAGGTAAATTTGTAAAAAGTTTTTTTAACCGTTTAAATAGATGGATAAACTTTATTAAGTCAATGATGAGTAGCAAAAAATAAACCCTGATTAGCTTCAATTAAGAAGGTAGGTATTCGGGCAAATAGATTGAAAACCCAGCTGAAACTTGGACTTTTGCAAAGTTTAAAGTCCAAGCACCAGCTTATGTACTGTAATGCCTTCTATGCAAAGGTTCTCACAAAGATAAGTTTATTGTCAGGGCGCGAGAATAGTGGAAGCCTCAAACTGTACGGGAACAAACTCTGTAGATATACTTCGCGCGGGTGGGGATTAAAACCCAATCGCCCCTCATTAAAGCAAGTTATATATATTTTCAATTTTTACAGAAATCATATTGTAAAAAAAACAAAAGCCTCTACTCTTAACTAGTATATTTTAGATAAACTTGATTATATAAAGTGCTATAAATGGCATATACAACAGAAAATCAATACAAAAAACTATTTGTATCAGTTAAAAACAAGAATAAAAATGGTACCCTCTTATGAACACATCTGTTGGAATTGTTGGGCTTGGTAGAGTTGGTCGCTCTATACTTCGCACAAATTTCATTCAATCTCCTACCGGTAGGTTTGATATATCTGTTCTGTGTGATGTTATGCCAATCTCACAAGTAGCCTATTTAATCGCTCATGATAGTACTTATGGTAGAGCCCCATTTACCGTAGACTTTGAAGGTGATTACCTTATCATTGCAGGCAAGAAAATTCGATACTTGCAAGTTGACCGGCGTCAAGGTCTAGAAAAAAACAGCAGCCTGGTGACTTTAAGAAACTTACAGATTGATATACTTATCAATGCTACTGGCACGGCAGTAATAGATGATCTCCGTAATTTAATTGAGCTTGGAATAACAAAAAAAGTTATCTGTAGCTGGAATATTGCAGGTAGCGATATAAGTTTAGTTTACGGTGTCAACGACCATAAATATGATACCAAACTACATCATATTGTTTCGGCAAGCACCTGCACAGGTAATGCAATGGTACCCCTAGCTTATATCCTCGATAAACATATTGGAATTGACTATGCCAGGATAATAACCATACACCCTGCACTATCTGAGCAACATTTACTGGATGGCTATCATAAACACTCTCATTTAGGACGTACTCAAGCAGCTTCAATTATTCCAACAAAAACCAATGTAGGTGGATCAACCTCCTTGGTATTACCTGCTCTTGAAGGAAAGTTGGACTCCTTTTCCTATAGAGTTCCCACTGAAATCGTTTCTGTTATGGATATCTCAGCTAATCTTGCTAGAGATACGTCTTTAGAAGAGTGCTCTGAACTATTTTTAGATTATTCAAAAAATAAATTAGCGGGTATTCTCCATTGTGATTATGGATCTTGGGGGCACGAAAGTGTCAGCATTGATTTTATTGGAACTGAATATTCATTAATTATTTTAATGAACCATTTAACCATCAGTAATAAACGGCAAATTGGTATATCACTGATGCATGATAATGAGCGAGGCTATTGCTGTCGTGCATTAGATATTGTTGCTGTCATCAGCTCAAAACTTTAAAAAATAACTAACAACAAGAGGAAAATTTATGTCTCAAAAAATGCTTTATATTTTAAATCCAGGTGACAATATCAGCCCATTTGATGTCTCAATGGCAGCTGATGCTGGCTTTAATCACATTATACCTTTTCCTCATGTGCAACCTGACAATGTAACATCCATGGTGCAAGATGCTATTTTTGCCCGTCCACCCAAACGCTTTAATGATACTTGCATGTTTATCGGCGGTCGAGATGTTCATCTTGCCGCTGATATGTTTGAAAATGCTAAAAAAGCAATGGTAGGTCCCTTTCAAGTAGGTGTTTTCGCAGACCCAAATGGTGCTTATACAACCTCAGCAAGTGTTCTGGCTCTGGTACAAAAAGCTTTAGAAGATACTCATAAAACTTGTTTAAAGGGTAAAACTGTTGCCATTTTTGGTACCGGTCCCGTTGGTCTTTGCACTGCAATTCTTGCTGCTAAAGAAGGTGCCTCAACACGTTTATGTGCCTTAACAGCTGATGACGACAAAAATGTAGCGAAAAGGTTTTGTAGTCGTTATGACGTTTCTGTTGATTGGGTGACAGCATTGACCAGTGAAGAAAAAATTACCGCGCTTAGTAATGTCGACGTCGTTATTTGTGTAGCAAAAGCAGGTGTTAGAATACTAGAACAAAAAGAATTAGACGCTATCAGTAATTTGCTTGTAGTCGCTGATACCAATGCTGTTCCTCCCAGCGGTGTAGCTGGGGTTGATATGCAAGACCTAAATTCACCTTTACCTTATGCAAATGGTGTTTTTAGTGGCATCGGCGCATTAGCTATTGGTAATATTAAATCTCAGACAGAACGTGGCTTATTTAAATATGTACAAGAGTCTGAAACAGCGGCATTAATTGACTTTCCAGAAGCTTATAAATTCGCTTTATCTCTTGTTAAAGAGTTAGCGACAAAATAGACTATTTTGGCCGCTAGGGTTTATATTGAATAATCCAGTGTTCTATAGGGTCAAAATATCTTATTCTGCATTCCAAGGCATTGTGTTGGAATGCAGAAGTTAGTTAATTTTAAAAAGGCACATCATCAAAATCATCTAAAGTAGCAGGTCCATTATTGGGTTGTGCCCCTGGAGCAGGAGTTGCTTGCTGATAATTCTGCTGAGCTGCTTGTTGCCCCATACCTTGGTCGTTTCGTTTACCAACTAAATCTATAACATTAGCATTAAGCTCTAAACTTGTACGAGTTGTTCCATCATTAGCCTGGTATTCGCGTGTCGTTAACTCACCTGAAACAAATACTTGCTGACCTTTTTTTAAATAGTTCTGTAATTGACCCTCTGCTCGCCTTCCCCATAATGCTACGCGCACCCATAATGTTTGTTGTCTATCACCAAAACCGACATTATTGGCTACCGTTACATTTAAGACTGTTTGTCCCGATGGTGTTACTCTTACTTCAGCATCACGCCCAACGGCTCCAGTAAAACTAAATACATTACTCATTTTTATTCCTAAATCTATATAAACTTTATCTTCAATT
Source organism: Gammaproteobacteria bacterium (assembly GCA_024277935.1). Taxonomy (GTDB): domain Bacteria; phylum Pseudomonadota; class Gammaproteobacteria; order Methylococcales; family Methylomonadaceae; genus QPIN01. The sequence goes on along the minus strand of JAJRUF010000143.1, from coordinate 3,036 downwards.
GCTTATGGCATCCTTACAAGCAGCTATAACTTCATCGTAATTAGGCTCATTGGCTACTTCAGCAACTAATTCTGTATAAACGACCTTATCATGTTCATCTATAACAATAACGGCTCGAGTCATTAAACCCGCTAAAACCGTATCAACAATTTTTACCCCATAATCTTCAGCAAAATTTGATCTAAAAGTAGATAAAGGTAAAACATCTTTTAAACCTTCTGACTCACAAAAACGCCCTTGAGCAAAAGGAAGATCTGCTGATACCACTAATACCACTGTATTGTCTAAATTATCAGCTTTTTGATTAAATATTCTTGTTGATGCCGCACAAGTGGGCGTGTCCAAACTAGGTACGATACTTAATACTTTAATTTTCCCCCTATATGTTGCTAAAGATACATTTTTTAATTGGCCATTTACCAATGAAAAATCAGGTGTAACAGAACCCACAGCTGGAAGTTCTCCTGATGTATTAAGCGGTTTACCTTGAAATTCAATAGTAGCCATAAAATTTTCCTATTTTATATGTTTTTATTTCTTTTTATAATGCTTCATTAATCGCTGTCGTTTTTTTACTTGACGGTCGGTTAATTTATTCTTTTTATCTTTAAAGGGATTTTCTGGGGATTTAAGCACTATCTTAACCGGCGTCCCTTTTAACTCCATTTGATCTCTAAAATAATTCATTAAATACCGTTTATATGCATTAGGCAATGCATCTGTTTGTACGCCATGAATAACAACAGTAGGAGGGTTCCTGCCTCCTTGGTGAGCATATTTTAATTTTATCCGGCGCCCACTCACCAAAGGAGGTTGGTGCGTAGCTATTGCTTCTTTTAAAATACGTGTTAATACAGGCGTTGACATATCAACCATAGCAGCATCATATAAATCATGAACTACATCAAATAATTTTCCAACACCACTGCCGTGTAAAGCTGAAATAGGATGTTTTTCTGCAAAATCCAGAAAAGGTAATTTAACGTCAAGCTGTCTTTTAATTAAATCTTTTTGATCGGCACTAATACCATCCCATTTATTTAAACCAATAATAAGAGCTCGGCCCGCTTCTAATACCATACCCAAAAGGTGTGCATCCTGATCCGTAATTCCCTCACTGGCATCGATTAAATAAATCACTACATTCGCTTTTTCTACCGCTTGTAATGCTTTAATAATACTAAACTTTTCAACTACCAAAGAGACTTTAGCTCGCCGCCGCATACCTGCTGTATCAATTAAAGTAAACTTCTGATTGTTTCGCTCAAAAGGTATATAAATACTATCTCTAGTCGTTCCAGCTTGATCAAAAACAACAACCCTTTCTTCCCCTAGCAACCGATTGACTAAAGTTGATTTTCCTACATTGGGTCGCCCAACAATAGCAATACTGATACCTTTTTCTGCGTCCCCCACTTCATCTTCATCAGCTACAATAAGTGTATCAATTTTAGCTAATAATTCTTTAACCCCACGTCCATGAGTGGCTGAGATTTGAACAGGCTCGCCTAAAGCCAAGCTATAAAAGTCAACTGTTGCTACTGCTGCATTAAGCCCATCAATTTTATTGGTTACCAAAACAACGGGTTTATTTAATTTTCTTAATGACTCAGCGATTGCTTCATCAGAACTGTTTAACCCTTCTCTGGCATCTACTAAAAAGAACACCACATCAGCTTCATCTAAAGCAACTTCTACCTGCTTTTTAGCAAAGCTATCAATCCCTTCTTTATCATCAGTAATACCGCCTGTATCAACAACCAAGCAATCCCTTTTACCTCGCTTTACTCGCCCATACTTCCTATCTCTAGTAAGTCCAGCATAATCTGCGACTAATGCATCTCGAGTCCGGGTTAAATAATTAAATAAGGTAGATTTCCCTACATTAGGGCGCCCTACTAGAGCGATAACAGGTAACATTTAAGCTAAGAACCTCTGGGTAAATAGGTTTTGAAAACCTAATTTTAAAAAAATTGAATATGCTTAATTTCTATGACTTGTTAACAGCCATAAAACTTTATTGCATTAGAAAAGTCTTGCTTTTAATGCAGCTAATGTACCTTCTTTTGAATAAACATAAACTATATTATTGACCACAACAGGTTTTGCATCTATCGCTGAGTCAACAATTTTCACTCGCCCTAACTGCCTGCCATCACTATTAGCTAACCAGTGTATATAGCCATCATAATCCCCCACAACAACATAGTCATCATAAGCTACAGGTGTAGTGAGCATTCTATTGTGTAAATCCTTTTGCTTCCAGAGTGCAGCTCCATTGCCTTGGTCTAATTGCCATACATAGCTATTCGTATCACTGACGTATATATAACGCCAATCATAGCTCAAACCAGAATACGAAGAGACATCTTTATTTCGCCAAAGAACATCACCATCAATGTCTAAAACCGCAGATGTGCCTCCTTGGTAGCTAGAAATAAAAATAACCCCATCGGTTTCAACTGGATCTACATCCAAATCAACTAAGCGTTCAATTTCTGAGCGACCACTGGGTATGGCTATACTGGTTTCCCAGCTATTCTTTCCATCACTTAACCTTAGCGCCATTAATTTACCATTAGCATAGCCTGCAATAACCTTATCACCAACAATAACTGGCATTCCAGTACCTCTAATACTTAGGGCTGGAACTGTTCGTTCAAACACCCAAAGTTCCGATCCATCTGCTTCATTCAAGGATGTCATTTTGCCGTCAGTTGTCCTGATAATAACGCTATTTTTTGCAACAACAGGGTTGGCAAGTACTTCACTTGAAACAATGCTTAGCCACTTTTTTTCACCTGTATCAATATTAAATGCAACGACTTCAGCATTACTGGTTGCAAAAACAACAACATCTTCTCCAACACCTGGCCCCGCAGAAAATTGATAGTCTGTTTCAGTCTCCCAAACCAAATCCCCCGTATTAACATCTCGTGCTTGTACTAAACCTTCACGATCTGCTACAAAAACCTTTCCATAACTAACGGCTAAATTAAGATTAAGAAATCGGCCATCCGCTCCTACACCAACATT
>JAJRUF010000142.1 GCA_024277935.1 Gammaproteobacteria bacterium | reverse complement strand
TTTTGGGAACACTAATTGTCGAGGATTTCGCCCTTTTTTTTCGATTTATTTTGGGGAATGGGGGGTATTAAACCCTAAATCACTATGGAATATTTTAGCTTGTTAATCCTTATATAAGAAGGAACGTAACACTAACGCTTAGCATCACCGGCTGACAAAAGTGGAGTGGCTGTAGCGTAGCGGAAGCCGCGCCGCTTTTGGCAGTCCGCGTGAATGCTTTTGTTAGCTTTGTTCTTCAACTTCATAGCCTAGCTTTTTTGATTGATTTACAAACTTTTCAATATTCCCTTTGCCCCATTGGTTTGAAATTGCGTAACGAGTAGAATCAGAAAACTCCAAAACTTCACCATCGCCAAGGAAGTGCCTATAGATTCCCTGCCGCTGATAGATTTCCTTCGCTTCCTGTTCTGGAACAAACAAACCGCCTCTTCGTATTTCTTGAGGAAACGCCTGTAATAATTCAGCAATGCTTCTTGGCTTATTTTCAGACACCCATCTCTGAATAACAGCTAAAACCAGCTTCCTTTTGTTAAATGAATTTCCTTGAAATAAATAGCGGGTATAGTCCTTAGATGATTTTCTTGCCTCTCTCCTTTCTTCGGATTGTTGTTTTATTTTAACTTGATAGCTTTCAACTTCAGGTAACGGGATGATTTGCTGAACATCAACAAGTATTTGCTCTTGATGCTTGTATGGGATTAAGCGAACGCAACGAATATCCAAGTTTCTTTCATTCAACCACATTACCGAAGTTGTAAGTTCTTTTGAGAAGTTTGCTGATACCAAGATAATACGAACATCCAGCCCAAAATCATCTTCTTGCGGCTCTTCCCACCCCAAAAATTCGATTAGATTGTTTTCGGCATTATCTTCACTGCCGATAGATATAAGATGTTTTTGATATATTTCAGTAGCGCGGCTAAAGGTAAGTGTTGAAACCATTGCCGCATATCTCAAAGCCTGTAGTTCCATATGCTCACCTGTTTCGGTTCGCTTTAATTCTATAACGACAAGATTGCCTTCCTTATCTATTGCTAACAGGTCAATTCGGCGTTGAGAACCTGACCATTCTGAAAACTCCTCAGATATAACAATACAATTCGGAGCAATAACTTCAATTTTCTGTTTTATCGCAGCTTGCAAATGTTGGCGCTCTAATATCCCCTCAGAGTTGAAAGTTGTTGTTTCAACCTTGTTAAGTGAGTTGTTCTCAAAGCTATAAATTGCCATAAATTCTCAATTTCCTTTGTAAAGCTAACGCCAAATTCAGTGGCCGCTGGCAGATACAAGATGAACTCTGCAAACACACTGAACTTTGATATAAAATGACCTCTGAAAACGAACTGCGCTGCTAGCGGTCGACTGGAATTTTTTGTTAGCTTATTGTATAACATAAGCTGTAACTTTCCATAGGGATTAGTATGCCTACAATTTCAATGTTTTACGGAATTATTATCCGTATGTACTTCTTCGATAACCAGCAACATAGCCTACCACATATTCATGTGCATTATCAGGAGCATAACGCTATTATTGAGATACCTAGCGGAACAATTATTGGAGGTAAACTACCAAAACCTAAACAGAAACTTGTGGATGCTTGGATTGAAATTCACAGGGATGAACTTGTGGCTGACTGGGAACTCGCAATTAATGGCGAGCCAATATTTAAAATTGACCCATTAAAATAGGATATTTGAATGAATCCTCATGTTGTCAGCGTTGAAGTAAAACAAGAATATATATTAAAACTAGCTTTTGAAAATAAGGAAGTTAGACTATTCGATACGAGTCCTTTTCTGGACAAAGGCATATTCAACGAATTAAAAGATATTAATTATTTTAAACAAGTAAAGGTAGCCTTTGGTGCAGTTGAATGGCCTCACGAACAAGATTTTAGTAAAGACACTCTTTACTTGTTAAGTACTCCTTTAAAAAGCTAACACCCTACTCAACTGCAACTTTTTATTAGTTTTTTAATTATTTCCAGCACAAAAATATTTTGAAGTTTCCACACCCAATGATGTTAACTCAAAAGCTTTTTCTCCTCCAGTAATTAAAGGGACAGTACGAATAACATTGAGAGACTCCAAAACTTCAAGTTCTAATCCAATATTTAATTGCCCCTCCCAAAACCGTCCGTATGAATTATGTTTTATTGCTTCAATAATTTGATTTGCCCACAAAGCATTAATTGACTGAACAATCTCATTCCCCACTTCACGTTTCTGTGGTTGAAGCTGGCTAATTATACTCATGAGTCGCATTTGAACAAAAGACAACCTGCTAAGGTGGTCTAAAATAGACAGCTTTCGTTTGTCACTTGAAAATTTTTTCATGCCTGATGCAGCAACTACTTTTGCCAAAGATTCTCTTTTCTTTGAGTCTGGCTCAAATTCAATTTTATCAGCCATATTACGGAACATTGCTAAAGCCTCTTCACTTTCGAACCAACTAGGATCAATTAGCTCTTCTGGAATAGCATTAAGGCGCTCCGCTATAGAAGAGATCGCATCTTCTATATTTCTGGCTCTTATTTCATCTGCTTTATCAAATATCAGGTGGTCTAAAGCCCCTACAACAGCAGGTATTGCACTTATAGCCGCTCGTAACCAAGTAGTTTTATTCGGTATTTTTGAGATTCCATTCTTACCTTTATCACTCATTTTACCTCCCTTCTATTAAGCTAACGCCAAATTCAGCTGACACTGGCAGGTGTTTGATGAACCCTGATAATACACTAAACTTTGATGAAAGATGACCTCTGAAAACGAGTGGCGCTACCAGTGGTCAGCTGCAATTTTTTGTTATATTTGTTTATAATTTATCATACGTTTCAGGCTCGACATCAGGAACCTTAGACATTGCTTTCAAAAAAGAAGATCGGTTTCCTTTTTGAGAACGCCCTAGCAAATACTCCTCAGTTAACAATGATGACATTTTTTCTGCTACAGCTGATGAAATAAATTGGTTAATTGAAATACCTTCTTTTTTAGCCAATGATTTGACTTCATTATGAAGTGAATTTGGCAATCTCAAACTAAGAGTACTCATAATTATATACCTCTAATAGCTATAAATTCTTGTGGAGTTACAACTGTAATTCCAAACTTATTACAACCTTTAAAATCTTTTATATTGAACGTGACTATATATTCACTTTGCGATTCTACGGCGACTTCTAATACTAAATCATCCTTGGGATCTTTTAAATAAGGACGCCATAAAAAGAAAATTTTTCGGATACTTGATTTACTTAAAAAATATTCGAGAATTGAATCAATATCCTGTGAACTTAATTTACTTACCAACCCCTGCCTTTTAGCAACTGATTCATATTCAAGAAATAGCGGTACGGATACATTGGGTGTATAAGGTTCTTTTGGCAATGCCATTATTAGCTTATAAGATGCGCCTCGCTTTGATTTTAGCGCAGAAATTAATACATTTGTATCTATAACAATATTCATACATTGGTATTATATATAACACCAAACAAAAATCAAGGAGGATTTTTAAAAATAGTCATGGTAGAACGGCCAGTTACCTGAGCCGCCCCCATACAGATCCGGACTTGCGGAACTACCGCATCCGGCTCTTCAGTTATATAAGTTACTCGTGTAAAACACATACCCTAATACCAATCAACGAGTATATTTCTTT
>JAJRUF010000141.1 GCA_024277935.1 Gammaproteobacteria bacterium | reverse complement strand
TATCAATACGCCGCCCAATAACAGGTTAGGTGTGGGCGCATCTTTGACGGGCATAACGGCGTTTGACGTTACAGTTTATTCAGCGGTTAATGACAATCTCGTAGCATTTCCAGCTACCGAGGCAGGGGGAAGCTTTGATGCGCCGATAACGATAAGCCCCGATGGGTCTCACCTGTTTTATGCAGTGGCAGTGGACACCAGCGGCAACCAATCATCGTCTGAGATAACTACGATGGTTGACTATACACCGCCTCTGATTACAGTAAACGGTGGCGCATTTGTTATCGCTAAAGACAGGGTATATGCTGACCAAGGCGCAACGGCTAATGATGCAATAGATGGAAGTGCGTCAGTAACCGTTACAGGACTGCCCGACACCTCCATAATTGGACAGTATACAGTTAGGTACGACTCGGTAGACCTAGCGGGGAATGACGCAATACAGAAAACCAGAGCAGTTAGCGTGGTTGATTTCGTCACCTCTGATAATTTAGTAAAAATATTAAGCGATAGGAGGGTGTATTTACAATGATATATGAGAAGGGACGGTCATTGCCATTACCGCTTGAGCCTATAAAAAAGGCAGGAGATGTTAAAGAATTTAGCCTTGATTTTACTAAGACATTAAGCAGTCAAGACATTTTAACTATAACTTATGCCGTGCCAACCGGTTTAACTTTATCTGGACAATTAGAATCATCTAAGATTGCCACATTCTACATTCAAGGTGATTCTATAGGTGAATATACTTTCACTGCTAAAATGATTGGAAACGGGGCTATTCCGGTAATTGAGACCCCAAAATTTATCATAGAGGTATTGTCGTGAGAAAAAAGAAATATCAAACAAGAAAGGCATTACAAGATGCAATAAATGAATATTTTAAGACGAACGATATACATATCGTATCTGGTCTTGCAAACCATTTAAGAATGACAACACAGGCTCTAAGGGATTATGGGCGTGATGAAAATTTTTCTGATATTGTAAGCGAAGCAAAGCAGAGAGTAGAGATGTTTGCCGAAAAGAATTTATACGGAAAATATTCCAAAGGAGCGTATTTTACACTTAGATGCCACTTTAAATGGCGTGATAATGACGAACAAAGCTCTGCCACAAATGATATGGCCAAAGCGTTGCTTGAACTGGCTAACAAATTACCAGACTAATGAGCACTGCCTTTTTACGAGAGCAGCAACGATGGTATAAGCTTAAAGATCATGCTGTTCAGTTAAGCCTTGTTAAAGCGGTAAGTAAAGGCATAAGGTTCCCTGTTGTTCCGGCAGGAAGAAGGTCAGGGAAGACAGAGAGGTTTAAGCGGTTTATTGCCAAAGAAGCAATGAAAAGTCCAAATGAAAAATATGTGATTGCTGCCCCTACTTATAACCAAGTAAAAAAGATTTACTGGTCTGATATAAAGTTATTAACATTCTCTTCTTGTCACCCAAAAAAGCCTTCTGAATCGGAACTAATCATAACCCTTCCAAATTGTTCCGAGATACACCTTGTTGGATTGGATAAACCGGCTAGGTTTGAGGGCATACCTTGGACAGGCGGGGGGGTAGATGAGATAGCCGATATAAAGTCCTCATCACTCCACGAAAATATTATGCCTGCTTTAGATACTATCGATCCGAGCAGACCGGATTATCGGCCTTGGTTGTGGTTTCTTGGTGTGCCTGATGGACTTAATCATTTCTACGACTTAGCAGAAATGGCCAAAACGGATAAAGATTATGGATTATTCCACTGGAAAAGCGCAGAGATACTTCCACCTGATGTTATAGAAGCAGCTAAAAGGAGGATGTCACTTAGGGAGTTCCGGCAGGAATATGAAGCGAGTTTTGAGACGGCATCAGGTAGAATATATCAGGACTATTCAGATGAGAATACGACTCAAGAAGAAATAATGCCGCATGAATTATTACATTGGTCGCATGACCAGAACTATACTCCATTATCTTCTGCAATATCAGTTATACGTGATGATAAGATTTATATTCTTGATGAAATAGTATTAACCAGTGCTGTGTCTCGCCAATCAGCAGAAGAGTTTGTCGAAAGATATAAGCATCATCATAATAAGCACGTCATTATATACGGAGACCCAGCAGGCAAAGCAGGAGAAAAACATGGGCAAATGTCTTCTTACAAAGAAATTGAGAATGTCCTGTTCATAAACCGGTGGTCTTACGAAAGAAAGGTCGCAAGAAAAGCACCATCAATTAAGGACAGACAAAACGGTGTAAGGGCAAAAATATTAAACGCAGCAGGCGAGCGGTCTTTATTTGTTAATCCGCAAAAAGCAGAATACGCACATAAAGGGTTAAGCACAACCCAGCTCAAAGAAGGTTCTACATTCTTAGAAGATGATAAGGACAAATACCAGCATATAACCACGGCTATAGGTTATATGGTCAGTGTAATGAACAAACGAACATTAGGGTGGGCGAATATCAATGTATAAATTTAAAAAAAGCAGTGAGTTATTGGGATTATCAAAACGCGCAGAATTTATGCGTAAGTCATATCGTGGCGGTTATGAATATAGAGAGGGAGACCACCTCATAAAATATGAACGAGAAACAAGTGAGGACTTTAAGCGACGAAAAGAAATAACGCCCTATCGGAATCTCTGTGGGGATATTATTGATTCATATATTTCCTATTTATATAGAGAGCCACCTACAAGAAATGTATCGTTTATCGAAAAATATCAAGATGATATTGATAACCAAAACAGTAATGTTAACGATGTTTTCAAAAGGATTGCAAGGAAGTCATCTATTGAAGGATTTGTAGCGGTTATTGTTGATAAACCTAACTTAAATGTAAAAACAAAAGCAGATGAGTTGTCTTTAGGTGTTCACCCTTACATTGCTGAATATGGGATAGAGGATGTTATTTCTGTTCAATATGTTAAGGAAAACGGAAGGAAAACACTTGATTCCATCATTCTTCAAGAGGAAACAGAGGGGGAAAGTAAGCTCTACAAAGAATGGGATAGAATGAACTGGTTTCTATATGAACAAAAGGATAAAAATGAACCTGAACTTATAGAAGGAGGCGTCCATAATTTGGGACAAGTGCCTATTGTTTTTTTCGTTAACAAGAAAGAAAGCGATATTTTATCTGGCCAATCTGATTTAAAAGATATTGCCGATTTGAACAATACTATTTATAACACAGAATCAGGCATTACTGAGATAAACAGGAGAACAGCTTTTCCTATTTTCCAAACGCCACAAAGGATATCACCACCGAATGGTCAAGGAGCCTCCGCAAATGGTGGCGATGTGATACTTGGAACGGGGAATGCTTTAGAATTTGACCCAGATAACCCAGATACTAAGTCTTCTTGGTTGGAACCAGATAATAAGTCATCATTAGCTTTACGGGACTATATCCAAGACATTAAAGACACTATTGACGGTCTTTCAAAACTAGGAAAAGCCGAAGGCAACAAGGTTGAGTCTGGTATAGCAATAGAACTTAGATTTCAGTTATTGAATGCTCTGTTGTCAGATAAAGCGGCATATATGGAGCAAGGGGAAACCAGGGTTTATTCGTTAATGGCTTTATGGGATAACACTATCCAAGATATTGAAGTTTCATATCCAAAATCCTTTGGGATAAGAGACATAAAGTCAGACATTGATAATGCTATAAGTGCTAATCTCTTCATTCAAAGTAAGACGTTCAAAAAAGAGCTTAGTATAGAAATGGCATCTAGGTTATTAAAAGAGGCGAGTCCAGAAGTCCTAAAAACTATTGAAGATGAGCTGACAGTAAAAGAGCCGCTTAACGGATTATGATTAAAGTAACCGGCATACAAAATATCAAACTTAAGCTAAGAAAGAAAAAAAACGCCGTTCTTTCTAAAGAAGTCATGGGGCAAATTGCGGCTAAAGCACTAGATATTATTAACGTCAGGACTGAAAAAGGAAAGGATGTGAATTTGCGTCCTTTTAAGCCGTATTCTAAACGATATGAAAAATACAAAAAGAAAAGGCAAGGCCGATTCTTTACAGGGAAAGTTAATTTACACGATAAGGGTAAAATGCTTTCCGCTATGCAGTTTAAAGCCAAGAAGGGAAAAGCTGTTCTTTTCTTTAACAAATCAGACCAAAACATAAAGGCGTTTGCCCATACCACTGGCTCAAGACAGCCATTAAGGAAATTTTTCTCGTTAAGTAAATTAGATGTCAAAAGACTATCAAGGATAGCAATTAAGGCGATTAGAAATGCCTGAAAAAATACTCAATGAAAACGAAAAAAGGTTAAGAGATTCGCTTGAAGCCGTTGAAGCTGGGATTATCGCCCTGTTTTCCAAGATTAAATTAAATAAAGGCAGGCTCATTTCCGATGACCTTAACCTCCAACGTGCTGTTAATATGAGGATCGATATATTAAAAGAGTTCGCCCCATACTTCAATGCCAGTCAAGATATTATTGATACTTACAAGGACACGGGGGTTAAGTCACTATTTAAAGGGGTTAATATTACTTTTACCCAAGCCGATGCCAGTATCGTAAGGCAGTTTCAGAATGATAGTTTTGCTAATCTTTCTTTTTTGGGTAACGAGACAGCAGCCAATATTGGTGGAATCGTCTACAAAGGGGTAATTGCCGGTGCACCATTAAAAGATATTGTTGGGGATGTTAGACAAACCTTGATTGGAAAAACTGGAAGATCAGGGAAGCCTTTATCAAGTCATGCTACTACCATTGCAGAAGACCAATATATGGCCATTGATGCTATAATGATGAAGCGCAAAGGTGATGAAGTAGGAATTAAAAAATACCGTTACACAGGCTCTCTTATTAAAGATTCTAGGCAATGGTGTATTGACCATGTAGGCAATGTTTTGACGTTGAAAGAGATTGAAGACTGGGATAACCAAAGCTGGCAAGGGAAAGCTCCCGGGTCATCATTTATCACTAGAGGAGGCTACCGATGCCGCCATAGGTGGTCGCCTGTTAATGAGTAATGTTATCCCGATAAGTGAATATTACGAATGTAGATGCGGATCGAATATATTTCATTTAAAGAGTTTAACGGCAGAATGTGCGTTGTGCAATAAAGAGTATTTTTTAACAAACAAAGAGGTATGCAATGACAACAGAAGAAATGCAACAATCGTTAGAAGAACTAAAGTCGAAGAATGAAGAGCTTAGTAAGAAGCTTAAAGAAGTTACTAACGAGGCAAAAACAAGAAGGAAAGACCTTGTCTCTCAAAAGGAAGAACTAGAAAAATACAAAAATATTGATATTGAAAAATATCAAGAACTCTTTAGTAAAGAGAAAAAGTTAGAAGATGAAAAGCTAAAAGCTAAAGGAAATTATGAGGAAATATTGAAAAAGAACAATTTAGAGCATGAAAAAGCATTAAATCAATTATCAGAACAGCTAAAAAAAGAACAGTTTCTCAGAGAGAATGAGTCAATAAACAATGCTTTGTTGCAGTCCGTATCTAAGCATAACGTTTATAATGCTAAGGACATTGCAGATTTGGTTAGACCGAAAATAGATATAGATGACGATGGCATCTATGTTAAAGATGGTGATTCAGCTTTAATACAAGACGGTAAAAGAGTTGATGTTGATAGTTATTTAAGCTCATTTTTAAATGATAGACCTCAATATCTTAAAGCAGGTCAATCTGGTTCAGGTTCATTTGGTGGGGCAGGAAAAGATGACCAACCATCAACCTCTAGAGGCCTTATAGCTCAGGGATTAAGAAAGAAAGGCGTAGCATAGTTGACTTTTTTTCTATTATGCTTTATAAGTGTTTTATCTGCTGACTAGAGGCAGACTAAGCAATCTAGCCATGTTTCGAGAGAGACAACCCTGTTGACCCGATGCAGGATAAATAAGCGGACATTAGGCGAGATGCCTTTTATTTTATTATTTATTTAAGAGGTGAAACATGGCTACTCAAACACTGGCAGAAGCTGCAAAACGAGTTAATGATCAGATTATTCAGGGAGTTGCTCAGGATATAATTAGTATAAACCCATCATTTGATTTACTTCCATTTACTTCCTACGACGGGCAGGCTATTTTAGTCAATCGTGAGAATGTTCTAGGTGATGCTCAATTTTTAGCTATTGATGGCACTATTACAGCTAGAGCGCCTTCAACTGTAACGCAAATCCCATTTACAGCAACTAAGTTAATTGGTGATGTTGAAATGGATAATCTAGTTCAGGCGCAGTCATCTAGCGCAGGTGTAGATCAAATTTCTTCTGAAATATCAAGTAAAGCCAAAAGTGTTGGACGTTTGTTCATGGGTGGAATGGCTACAGGCACAGGAGCTTCGCCATCAATGAATAGTTTTCATACTTTATGTGATGCGAGCCAATATACTACTGCAAGCGCAGGGCAAACAATCACTTTTGATTTACTAGATGAGCTTCTTGATTTGGTTAAATCTAAAGACGGTGAAGTCGATTTCATTCAGATGCCAGCGCGGACTATTCGTTCATTAAAGATTTTACTACGTTCTTTGGGCGGTACTGATGCGTCTTGGACAATGGAGTTACCGGGTGGCCGTAAAGTAATTCATTATGAAGGCATTCCGATCTTTAAAAACGAATATTTATCGACCACTGAAACTGCTAACGGAGCCGCATTGACGGGCGGGGCGCTAACTTCTGTATATGCAGGTGTCTTTGATGATGGTACGTCTAAGATTGGCATTTCTGGTATCCATCCTTCATCTACTCCAGCAGGTATTGTTGTTGAGGAGGTAGGTGTTTCAGAAACAAAAGACCAGCAAGTATGGCGTGTTAAGCAATATGCTAATTTGGCTAATTTCAATCGTCGTGGATTATCTAGATTAACTTCAATTAGCAATTAAACAAAAATAGCCTCGAAAGGGGCTATTATAACTAAAGAGGCAGAACCAGTGAGCAAAGAAACTAAAGAGGCAGAACCAGTGAGCAAAATCACTGTAGTTGCAAATTACATCCCAAGTGTTCAGGAAGGAGAAATTGAATCATTGTGGGGCGTGGAATTTAAGTGTAATAAAGATGGAGATCAATTATTTCTACAAGCAGATTTGCCAAAAGATGAAGCTGATTCCATGATTGAAACTCAGAGAGTTATCATAAAATAATGCCGCAGTATGCCAAGAAGTCTGATCTTGAGAAGTTTAGAAGTGACATTTTAGACTTCGAGGCATCCTCTTATAATGCAGAGCTTACTTATGCCTCTAAAGACGTTCTCAATAAGATAAAATCAGGGTATTACCCGCAAGCCGCATCTTCTTATGGACTAAAGAACGTGTTATTTGATGAAGCAAAGTTAAATACAGCAGAGCTTGTGAATATCACCTGTTATCGTGCTTTAAGTGCTTACATTTACCCTAGTTTGTCTAAGTTTTCAGATGGTGACAGCCTTCTCAATCTTATTGAGTATTACAGCAATCGTTTTCATGAAGAATGGATGGTAATTATTGGGTTGTCTTTATATGACTTCAATAATGATGGCTCTTTTACTGACAGTGACATTGTGACTACGCCAAGGAGAATATTCCGTGCGTGAACAAGCCTTGGTGAAAATAGAGGAGCTATTAAACGGGATTCATTATGCCGTTCATGGGGTTGATATAAAGAAGGTATCGAGGGATTTCTTTGATGCAGGCGACGAGTCAATACCCGTGACCCATTATCCATGTTTGATTATTGTTGATGATGGTCAAGAAGAAATAGAGCATTTATCTGGTCTTAGAGCTAATGTTTCTTTTGACGTAAGTATTTTTGGGTACGCTCATGGAAGCAATATTTCTACAAAGATAAATAAATTAGACAAAGCACTAAAGATAGCACTGTTATCTGATGTCACTTTAGGTGGACTGGTCGATGGCATTATAGTTAAGCCATACATTGAGAGATCAACAAAGAATAGGCCCTATGGGCGTTTTGAGCGTCCTGTTACAGTCACTTATGAAGGAGAAGCAGAAAGTGGATACTAATGGAAACCAGCCGTCACGAAAGATTGTCGAAAAGACAATAGTACACAAGCCATTGCCTGCAAAGGTACCTAGAAAACCGACTGAACATAAAGAGGTTAAGAAATGAGCTTAATCACCCAAGCATTATTAGGAAAGATTGAATCTCCAGCAGATACGGACGCCAACCCGACTGCGTCTGATGCCATCAAAATTACATCTGCAAGTATAAGTATAGTTCCAACTATTATAAAGAACGAAGAAGTTAAGCAAACATTTGGTGCTGAGGGTCAAGATGTTGCCTCTATGATGTACGAGCTAAACGTTGAATTTAAAATAAAAGGTTCTGGCACACCCGGAACTGCCCCTGAATGGTCGCCATTAGCCCATTGCTCAGGATTTGATGTTTCTACAATAGCAAATACAAGCACAACCATTGCGCCGATTACCAAGCGTGACAACAAGTCAACTTTTAACTTCTATGATGAGGGATTGCTTTATAAGTTGGTTGGCGGTGTTGGCAAGATGACTAAAACCGCAGATATTAACGGTTATTATAATGCAACGGTTACAGTCAATGCGCCGTATGTTGCTCCTATAGTAGCCGCCATACCTGCAAATCTAGTTAATGACCCGTCAACTCCTGTTCTATTTTCAACAGCCTCTGCCGTGACGGAAGCAGGCAATAATATCGCTTGCGGTTCTTTTTCCATTGACGATGGCGCGTCTGTAATAGCTGATGAAACCTCAGAAGGTCTTGTTTATTTATTTGAGGGAAGAGACCCAACCCTAACTATCAATAAGAACAGCTTAGGCACGGTGACAGATTTCAATAATCTGGCAAACAGCACATCCATTGCTCTAACCATCAACTTAAGCAAAGGCGCAGGAAACATATTAAATGAGACCATTGCAGTAGCAAAACTTAATTCATTAGGGCTTACCAGTGAGAACGTACAAGACAAGCGTGAACTGACGTATAGCCTGTTTGAATCAACAAGTGACGATCAAGACATTATGGTGTTCACATGATTTCTAAAGAGGTTACATCTTATAACAAAGACGGCATCAAGTTTTCTATGGCGTCTCTTTGGGGTTCAGACGGCCAATCTATCTATATGGATGCAAGAAGCGAAGGAGGAACCACTGCTGTAAAAAAGGCTTGCTGCTACGCAATTAAGGAGCTTATTTTCGACTTATATATCGACGGCGTTAAAGTTGATGAGGAAATGTTGTTGGAATTGACTTATGCTCCTGACCTTCGAGAAGATAGCGTTATTCGTTTATTTAAAAATATTTATTCTCATTACACTAAAGTTTATTATTCTACAGAGGAAGAAAAAAAAAGTTCCTCTTAGTTGCAAAAACTTGGCTAAAGGGTAAGTCATGTTTGAAATGCCCACGCTCAAACATGGGGGCAACACCTATGAAAGGCTGTCACGAGCTAGAACCCATTGAATGGGTTGATAATGTGATAACGAGGTCGTGTCCTGCCCAATACTTCAGCAAGTATAATAGAGCTTTTAAAGCCTATAACAGATGGAAAAATAAAAACACATTACCAAGGGCAGGAGGTTGGGAAGACCAACCACAAGACCTGATGGAGATGATTGATATTATAGAGGCTCTGGATGTCTGAAAAAGTAGAAGTAATCATTGATGGCGACTCAACCAAGGCAGACAAAGCATTTGATTCTGTAACCAAGAAGGCTAGCAAAGCTGAAAAAGAGTTCGAAAAGCTTAAGAAAAAAGAAAAGAAGCTTGAAAAACAGAGCAAAAAAACAACAAAATCCACCGACAAATTCTCCGAAGCACTAAGAGAGGGTGCGGCCAGTGCAGCCATATTCCAAGGGCCGCTAGGCCCAGTTGCTGGGCGTATCAATGCACTTGGGTCAGCCCTTAGAAGAGCCAACCCTTTGCTGTTGGCAGCAACGGCAGGGATAACAGCCGTGCTCTTCGTTACAAAAAAGGCATCATCGGCAGCATCATCTTACGAAAGTCAAATGCTTACTCTTAATTCTGTTCTTAAACAAACAGGAAGAGTTAATGAGTTCAGCGCAGCACAGGCCGATGAATTTGCTAAGAAGCTTGGCATTGATACTTTAACCTCAGCTAAAGAGGCGCGTATAGCCATCGGTAAGTTTTCAACCTTTTTGAATGTTAGTAATGACGTAATGAAGCAAGGACTGATTTTGTCTCAAGACCTTGCGGCCAATGGTTTTGGTACACTTACAGAAAATGCCACCTCTTTAGGTTTTGCCCTAGATAACCCTACTCAGGGCATATCACGATTAACCAGAAATGGAATAACCTTTACAAACCAGCAGAAAGAACAAATAAAAGTCTTACAAAAAAGCGGTAAGTTATTAGAAGCTCAAGGGATCATAATACAAGCCGTAACAAATCAAGTAGGCGGTTCTGGGAAGGCGGCGGCTGGAGGTTTAGCTGGGGCAACAGACACCTTGGGCGAGCGGTGGACTCAATTTCTTGAGAATGTAGGGCAAACTGATACGGTAATGAAGCCTGCCTTGGCTATACTTAATAATGCCGCAGCACTTATAGAAAAGATAAACAGAACTTTTTTCTTAGAACAGCAAAAAGAAAACCTATTAAGTCAAATAATTGATTACGCGCCATTATTACATGAGCTTGGTGTTCAGATAGATGACATTAACGTAAACTCTATTGACGCTTTAAAAACAAATTTAAAACTCATCAACGAAAATTTTGCTAATCCAGCAGAATTATTAAAAACAAAAAGACTTGAGCGTTTAAATAATGAATTGGTTCTGTATAAGGAAAATTTAAAGAAAGTTGTTAAAGCAGGCCAAGATTCTGCTCCTATCGAAGCTGTTATAGATAATGTACAGAAAAAAATTGATAGATTGTCTGGGACACAATCAGTAACCTTTGACTCATCGGCCATAGACGACTTTGTTAAAAACATCACCGAATCTACAAAAACCTCAGAACAGAAGGTGGGAGAGAATTTTCAACGACTCAAAAACAGCATTGATTTAAGTGCCAAAGGCGGTGAAGAAGCTTTTATGAAACTTGAACTAGCCCACCAATTATTCCTTGATACTATCGCTCTAAAAGAGGCCGAAAGAGGGAGGATCAAGGAAGAGCGTCGCAAACAGCAGGTGGAAGCGCGTTTTGCTTCATTTGAACAGCAATTCCTTAGCGAAAGCGAAATACGGAGACAGCAGTTCGAATTAGAGCTAGAGGAACTTAGGGCATTCCAAGACAATAAGTTAATCTCGGAGGAAGAAACCAAAGCAAGACGATTGACCCTTGAAGCTATTTTCCAAAACGACCTTGCTAAAATTAGGAAAAAAGGCTTAATTGATAACAAAAAAACAACGAGTAAAGAACTTTCTGTTCAAGTAAATAAATTTAATCAGCTAAATATTGCTTCTAAAACCTTCGGTAAGGCTGCTATAGAGACCACAAAAGAGTTTGCTCTACAGGAAGGCCGTTTATTAGTCAATAAAGCCGTAGTAAACGCCTACGAATGGGGAACTAAGACATTAGGCGGCCCGATAGGCGGAGCCATTGCCGCACTGGCTGCTAAAACCGCAGGAAGTGTCTTACTGAATAATATATCCAGTGGCGGGGCGTCTGCTCCTCCGGCAACAACGATAGGGACTGTCCAGCCCATACAGAGCCAAACAACGAATATAAGGCAAGGAAGTAATGTTGATTTAACAGTAAATTTTTATAATAGTGATATAACAAATATATCCGATAAAGAAAAGTTTGCCATTCAAATAGCTCCTTTTCTTAAGGATGCAATTCAAGATGGATTTGATAGCGCGGTAATATAATGACTGGCATAATTTACGATAATCAATTTGACAAATACGCACTCATTAAAGGGGTTGAGAGCGATACTTACCCGTTAGATAACCTTGGATTAGGCGATACATCAAAAGTCACTGTAATAACGTCTAATACGGCAGGGGAAGTTATATTAGATCTTGCATGTGTCAAGAAATGTGATGCTTTGGTTTTAGGCGCAGGAAGGCATAACGCGGCGTCTAGGCGATTCTCCACTGGCAATGTAAAGGTAGAGTGTAAAACCGCAGCAAACACCTTAACAACCGTCTTGGATACGCCTATTGTTGGTGGTGATTCTAAGTCTCAGATTGACTGGTTCTCTGCTCACACGCCTTACACTGTTTCTATACCCGGAGACTTAGCATCAACGATAAATAATACTGATTTGTCATTTACAACAACAAAGTTATTTATTAATCATTTGGGTTATTTTATCCCCTCAAAGGACGGGGTGATTAAATCAACAGATGGAGGCGCAACATGGACTCAGCAAAATATATTTGTGGGTGAGAATTGCATTAATGTCATAGGAGACGCAAGCGGCAATGTGGTGGCTGCATTTTCAACAAGAATATATGAAAGTACAGATGGCGTGACGTGGACTTTAAGACATACGACTACATCTCTAAAAGGCGTTGTTTATAACAACGGCAAATACTTTTCGCTTAGATTAGGAGGCACATCAAGCACTTCAATAGTATCATCATCTGATGATTTAATCACTTGGACTCAGATATACACAAACGCAGACGCACAAGCAACAACAATAACTGCGGTCAATAACATTGTTGTATTTTATTATCATAGAGTTTCTGTTTCTGGAGCGCATGTAGATTTTAGTGTCGATAATGGTAGTACATGGTCATCATCTAACCAAATAGTTGCTGGAAATGTATTTCCAGATGATCTTGTTTTCCACATTGATAGGTGGATAATATCTTCAAACCCAGCTACCAGCGGCAGCGTTAGACTTAGATATAGCTTTGACCTTACCACCTGGTTTGATGTTGTATTTGACCATATACAGACGGCTCTTTTAATACCGGTAAACCATTTCACTACGCTGACATCACTTGGTAACGAACTATATGTGACGGCAGAAGAACTTAATGGAAGTGTTACTTCTTTTTTTATTTACAAAACAACAGATTTTTTAAACTTTACTCAGGTGGCAACTTCTGCGAACAGATTTTATGCAATATCTGATGGCGTTAAATTATTTACGTTATACCAAACGACAGCGACCCAAGTTGACATAAGCCAATCAAGCGAAGACCCTTTATACAGAATAACCTTCTACAACCAGCCTGTATCTACGGATATTCAGTTGCCTGAAATATTTATAGGGCCATATATTAAAATGAAAGGATTGTCCTATCCATTCGACCCATACCCAGAAGTAGACGGAATAAGCGCATTAACAACTAATTCAGGAAGGTTATATGAGAGTATCAACTACACTAGGGTTGAGCCTAAGCCACGTTGGGATAGGATTAACGAATTAACTATACTTGAATTAGAAGTTTTTAGGGAATGGTTAGAGCAAAGAAAGACTTTCTGGTGGGCGTGGGATTTAACCAAAAAAAACGAGGTTTACCTTGTTAAAAACAAAGCAACATCTAGGCCATTACCTAAAGTCAATGCAGTTCATAGAACTTTTGGGCTTGATCTTGTTGAATATTTATGAGCCTTCCGCGATCAATCCGTGATGCCATAGCTTCTTCTGGAGCTACTAAGTACGTTTCATTTTTAGACGTACAAAAAGATAGGGGAGTAGGTCAAAAAATATCAACGCATTCTCAATGGGAAGGTCTTAATGATCCTATGGTTGGTAGTGATCTTAATGTATCATTCCCTTTAAATAAAATAGCCCTAAGCGCTGGGAGTAATAGCCCTATATTGCCTTCTTTTGGCGCAGATGTGCTAGCTGGTTCTACTACCTATTCAATAAAGAGAGTAGATAATTATAGAAAACAGAAAACACTTCTTGGGCGAATACTATGGAAGCTTAAAGGAACGACATTTAGTGTTTCTAGGCAAGACGCGCCTATAAAAATAGGATTTACTGCCTTATCTACCCAGCTTGTTAATGACATTATTATTAGAGTCAGGTATTTAGGCGAAGTGCCAATGGCATTTACTGTTGTTTTCAAAACAAAAGACGGCGATCAAGTGGGTTCGTCTTCGGTAGAGATAACGCCTACTAACTCCATTACTGATCATCAAATAACAGGCCTTAATGCTAGTCTTGACAGGGGTTCTTTTTACTTTTTAGAAATATCGTATACGCCTTACGATACAAGCTTAATACCGGGTAACTTCAGGGGTGGGTCATGGTCAATCACAACCTTTCACCCAACAACAATAGAAGTATTTTCATACACAAGCTCAGGAGTATGGTCTATTCCTACCACCGCTGGCGGGTTCAATACGGGTGGCAAGTCTGGCTATCAGTCTTCTGGATCAGCAATAAGACAGATAAGTTTTAAATCTATTCCTCTTGATGAGGGGAATATTTTTATGAGCGATATAAAACCCCTTGGAACTGGGGTAGTTTATACGCTTTACTCAACAGATAGCGATGTTGTTTCACAAGAAACAACTTTAACAAATTGGGTTAATGAAGGCGTGGTTGTGTCGGGTGATGCCGTCTCTACTCATAAATATTTTAGGGTTAAGATAGACCTAACCTCTAATGTTGCTAATGACGCAACGCCTCAAATTGATTATGTTGATATTATATTTAGACCCGCCCCACTAACTATAGGAACACATCCAGAAGTGGGAAACCCAACAGTCGTAGCTTTGGATAAATTAACTCAATTCAGTTCCTCATTATCTCCAAATATCAAAAACTCAATCGTAGGAAAGATTAGGGTAACTTTAAACCCAGAAGATGAAATAGCAGGGTTGATAAATAACCCACTCAACGGGGCAGATGTGACTGTTCGATTAGGCGTTGATGGAGTAAGTGAAACAGTGGAGTGGTATAAGGGGATAGTTGATGATCTAACCTTTAATAGCAAACAATATATTTTAAGCATTAAAGACAGAAACAATATTGCAGATATAAAAGTACCTAACCCACTTCCAGCGTGGGACTCTACTCAAACATATGGTATATCTAATAGCGACAGGGTAACTTATAACAGTATTGGGTATCAATCCATACAATCGAATAACATTAACCATGTGCCGACTGATAACCTATGGTGGAATCCTTTGGCGACTGCATGGAATACGCTTTCTTATAACATAGCGAGCAATGCTGAATTTCCCGGACAAAGATGGCATGCTTCTGATGTTATTAAAGACTTGCTCACGAATCAACTTAATCTTCCCGATAATGTTATCGATTTTAGTTCTTTAAACGAGCTAAAGACAAGATTTCCTACAAGAACCGTCGAAAGGGTTATTCAAGAATCGACATCAACTAAAGAAATGATTAACCAGCTCGCTTGGCTATTAGAAAGCCAACAAGCTGAAAGGGCGGGTCAAATAGCATTGATACCAGAACCTATATCAACAGCCCCTTACGTCGAAACAATATCCGATAACGACATTATTGGCAATATAAGCTGGAAACGTGGATGGGGTAAAATGGTTAACTCTTTCTTAGTTTTTAGTGGCTATACAGGATCAGGATCGGGTGACGAGAACTTTAAATCTGCTATTGCCGCCGTTGACCAAATATCCGTTGACAAGTATGAACGTATATCTTTAGAGGTTGAAAAGGATTTTTGGGGCGTTGAACCAGCAGAACTAACCACACGCATAACCACCTATATCAATCGATGGAAAGATGGTCGACGAGTAGTAAACTGTAGAACAACACTTAGACTAATGGGCGTAAAGTCCGGTGATGTTATACTGCTTTCTTCTAGTAATCTCCCCAAAGGAGATGCACAGTTATTAAAAATGATGGTTCTATCATCTAATTTGAACTGGGATGCAAAGAGCATATCATTTTCTTTGCTTGAGATTTAATATAATAGAATCTATTGTAGCGTACTATATTTACTATCAATTAAGTTTGGCATTTTTGATTCTCAAAATTAAAAAGGAATATCGTCGTCAAAAGGTGCATCTTCAACGGCGGGGGCATTATTGCTGCTGTTAGGTGCCTTTTTTGCCGGTTGTAAAGGGAAACTGGTATCCGTGTTGGCGGAGGAGCGGCTGTCCAGCATTTGCATTTCGCTGGCCACAATTTCGGTGGTGTAACGGTCTTGACCGCTATCGTCTTGCCATTTGCGTGTCCGCAAGCTGCCTTCAATATAGGCCTTGGAGCCTTTACGTAGGTATTCGCCCGCAATTTCGCCCAGTCGATTAAAAAAGACGACGCGGTGCCATTCGGTACGTTCCTGTAATTCACCGGATTGTTTGTCTTTCCAGCTTTCGCTAGTAGCGACGGTAATATTGG
>JAJRUF010000140.1 GCA_024277935.1 Gammaproteobacteria bacterium | reverse complement strand
TGCTCAAAGTCAGACTTAAAACCTGTGGTTTGAGCATTCGCCAAGTTATTGGCATTTGAAGCTTGAGCCAGCAAAGTTTGCTTGGCTCCACTCATTGCAATATATAAACTACGGTCCATAATGGCTTTCCTATATAACTAAGCTCTATATTTGGAGGATACTTTGAATAATTTGATTTTCGGTCGAAATAGTCTTGGCATTAGCTTGATAGGCTTGTTGCGCTACAATCAAGTTAACCAGCTGAGTGGAAATATCGGTATTAGACCCCTCTAATGCAGAAGCTTGAATATCACCAAAATTATTACCTCCGGCTACATCCAATACCACAGTACCCGAAGAGGAACTTTCTTGCCATACCGTATCACCAAGCTTTGAAAGCCCTTGGTTATTAGTAAACCGGCCTAAAAGCACTTGTCCCAAAGGGCTTGATGTTCCATTACTATACTTTGCCGCTAAAACCCCTGTTTTATCAAAACTTATACCCGTTAAATTACCCGATGCAAAACCATCTTGTTGTACATCATTTACCCCATAATCAGCTGAAAATTGAGTTGATCCTGTTGGGTTTATTGAAAAAGTCAATGGTGCAGCTGGAATAGCTAAAGCTGTTGCCGGATTAAGTGCCAATCCAGTTATTAAGAATTTATTATCCGTATTCCCCGCCGAAGTATCTGTTCCTGTACCTGCGTCAAGTAAATTACCTAATGAATCAAACTCCATCGGTATTTTAGTTCCCACTAAATCAGCAGCAACAGTTGCTGGAGTTAAGTCATCCAAAGTTGCAGTCCCAGTTGCAGGAACGGGGATATTGATTCCTTTACCATCAAGATACAAGTATGCCGCCCATGTGCTTGTCGCTGGACTCGTAGCAGGATCCGTTTCATTAACAAAATATGTTGTTAATGTATGAATATTACCTAAAGAGTCAAATATTGAGGTTGTTGTTGAACTATTGTATGTATTAACATCAGGTCCTGCAGCACTTGTTGAATCATATCCAACAAAGGCTGTTGAGGGTTTAGTTAACCTAGAGTCCAGATTAACTTGCAAATCTATTTTTGTAGTTGCTGAAGGCTTGCCTTGTGCCGTACTCACTCTTAGGGCAACCGGGGATCCGGTCGTAAAACCATCAGATACTTTTGAGCCTCTAGGAGCTCCTCCCATTAAAAAGTAACCGGCATCATTTGTTATGTAACCATTTGGTGTTAATTGAAATGCACCATTTCTGGTATAGGCTGTTACATTTGTCGCGTCTGTTTTATCCCCCAGTGCAAAAAAACCATTTCCAGATATTGCCAAATCTAAATTATTATTTGTGGAGTCTATATTCCCATCTGTAAATTGTTGAGCAACCTCAGAAACCCTAACTCCAGGCCCTACCCCTGTTTTATTACTACTAATTAAAAGGTCAGCGAACTCAACTCGCGATTCTTTAAACCCTGTGGTGTTAGCATTTGCAATGTTATTACCAATAACCTGTAAATTTGCTGATGCAGCTGCTAAGCCACTTAATGCCGTTGCAAAACCCATGATTGCTCTCCTAAATTCTTAGAATATTTTCTTAACTTCGTTAAAACTCACTTTACCTAAGCCCGCTAAATCCAATTGAATACCCTTTTTACCATTACCCAATGCAACACTTTCTACATCTGCATTAACATAGGTTTGAAGAACGGTATTACTGCCATCAATAGTTGTTTCGGCTCGCACTTGATAAACACCTGGGTCTGTATAGGTGCCATCATCTAATAATCCATCCCACTGATAGCTAATATTACCCTGCTCTTGTCTACCTAAATCAATAGTCTTAACAGGTACTCCATTACTATCCAAAAAGCTTACTTTTAAATCACTGGCTTTATCATTTAAAACAATTTCACCCGAGATATTTTTATTTAAAGACATCAAACCTTGATCTCCAGGAACCAGTACTGATTTACCCACCAAACTAGCCGCTTGTAATGCCTGACCAGAAGTTAAAGAATTTGCAAAGTTAGAAAATGAATCATTTAAAGTACCAATGCCTTCTACAGTGCTGAACTGAGCCAGCTGAGCCAAGAAATTACCATTTTCCATCGGTTTATTTGGATCTTGATGAGTCATTTGAGTAGTCATCAATTTTAAAAACTGTTCCTGTCCTAACTTTTGCTTAGAAGCTCCAGCTTTAGCTGCATCAGCTGTTGTTGCAAGCCCTAACTTTTGAAAAGTATCAATTGTATCCGTTGAACTTATAGCCATGATTATCTCCTATTGCCCCATTTTTAACGTCTGTAACATTAATTGTTTCGCTGTATTTAAAACTTCTACATTATTTTGATATGAACGCGATGCCGACATCATATTAGCCATTTCTTCAATGGTATTGACATTAGGCTTATAGATATAACCATTGGCATCAGCCATAGGATGGTTAGGGGCATATTCCATAATGGCGGGTGCTTGACTTTCTACCACCCCCACAACATTCACTTTACTTGATGCATTTTGTTTATCCATCACACTTTTAAGTTCGGCCTGAAACACTGGTTGCCTGGATTTGTAAACTTCATCAAGGCTACTACTCACACTATTAGCATTGGATATATTACTGGCAACTAAATTCAACCTTAGAGATTGCGCATTCATACCACTGCCGGCAATATCAAATATATTCATGGGTGGCATAATTATTCCCCTCTTATTGCAGTCATTAGTCCAGAAAAACTACCGTTTATAAACCGTAAACTGGCTTGGTATTGCACTGCATTTTCGGCATATTTAGCTTGTTCAATATGATCCTCAACCGTATTTCCATCCAGTGATGATTGCGTTGGGTTACGAAACATTATCGTTGCCCCTAATAAGCGGTCATTTGGAGAAATATGGCCTTGTTGCGTGCGTTCCAAAGTATTATTTGCAGGCATAGATTTCTTTAAAACCGCTTGAAAATCCAAATCTCGCGCTTTATACCCTGGTGTATCGGCATTTGCCAAATTAGAAGCCAACACTTCACTGCGTTTTTCTCGCAAAATTAGAGCTTGTGGATGAACCCCTAATGCTTTATCAAAGTTAATCGCCATAATTGCCTCCTTATTTCTTGTTACAAAATAATAAAGCACATCTTATGCCATAGGTATTTATCCATATAAAATCATAAAGATAAAAACATTAAAAAATATAGTGAATGGATTTTAAAGTAAGGTGGCAATATTTGTTACTAGTTGCTCTGCTAGGCTTTTAAACCTTTCATTTCCTTGCGATATGCTGGAATGCTCTACTGGCTAGAAAATGTGTGATTTGCGGCGAAAGCCTTGATACAGGAAGAAAAGGAAATATTTTGTGGTGTGGGCTTCAGTCAGCCCTACAATTTATAAGCTCTATTTTTCATAATTCAAAGGGCTCATTTATAAAAAAAAGCTATATCCCTGTTAAATTGAAGTTGTTCTTAAAATCCCTCCCCTTGCTGGGGAGGGTTTGGCAACTGCATGGACGCAGAAGGTAGTAATGCATGGAACAATAGAAAATACTGAAACGTAACACCTAAAGTGTCAATAAACTGACTAAAAATAATAACGCCTTAAGCTATTTTTTTAAAATACCTAGCACGCCCCCCTCGCACAGGTTCAAGAGTTTTAATACTTGGCGGCATTGCTTCTGTACTACTAAGAAAGAGAAAACCGCCAGGCTCTAATGAATCAGCCATCCTGCTAAGGATATCGCGTTTAACTTCATCAGAAAAATAGATTAAAACATTACGACAAAAAATAATATTAAAACGTCCCAGCACAGAGAAAGGCTTTAGTAAGTTAAACTGTTGAAACCTGACTTTACGCACAATATTAGCATTGAGTTTATAACCATCATGTGTTTTCTGAAACATTTGAGACTTGGTCTGGGAATCCAGCCCACGAGACAAAGCAAGCTCTGAATAGGTGGCACTCTTAGCTTCTTGCAAAATTGTTTCAGAAATATCCGTTCCAATTATTTGTACATTCTGATGTTTACTTGACTTTTTAGCCGCATCCTCAGCACACATACTAATTGTATATGGCTCTTGCCCCGATGAGCAAGCAGCCGACCAAACCTTTATGGTACCCGTTTTTTTTGCAAAAATATCAGGGAATATTTTTTCCTTTAACTCTAAAAACTGCATATCATCTCGAAACCAAAAAGTTTCGTTTGTTGTCATAGCATCGACAACCGCCACTTTGACCTTTGAGCTTAAAGTACTATTCGATTGTATTGCAGTCGCCAGCTCAGAAAACGAAGCAAGGTCAAACTTAGGCAATAAATTGCCAAGTCTATTTTTAACCAAGTATTGTTTATTATCATTTAAAACAATACCACATGCCTGATTCAGATATGCCTGGATAATTTTATATTCGTTTATAGTCATTTATAATTACTTGCTATTATCTACAAGGCTATTTTAGTAATCCTCTATATCTCTGAGTCTTTATGTTTCTCATGGTATGCTTTTAGTTGTTCTTGGATAGTTGCCACTAAAATATCAGGTTCAAATTTAGCTAAAAATTTATTTGCCCCTACCTTTTCAACCATAGATGTATTAAACACTCCACTTAATGAGGTGTGAAGAATTAAATAAACATCCTTCATCTCAGGGTGACTTTTAATTTTAGTGGCTAAAGTATAACCATCCATTCTAGGCATTTCCACATCTGAAATAATCATTGTGTAATAATCGCTTATATTAGTACCTTCATCAACCATTTGCGATAGGTGTTCCCAAGCTTCCAAGCCATCTTTTAATGCTGTACACTCAATACCCACTTGTGCACACACTCTTTTTACCTGGTTTCTGGCAACACTTGAGTCGTCAACAATTAAAACATGGTCATCTACCCCCGAATTAGCATCATCAATCAAGTCTTCTGATGCACTTTCTTGCCCACCAATAACTTCTTTCATCACTTTTTCAACATCAATCACTTCAATTAATTCATTTTCAACCTCAGTCACCGCTGTTAAATAACTCTCTTTGCCAGAACCTTTTGGTGGCCCATTAACTTGATCCCAACCGATGTTAATAATTCTATCGACAGCCCCCACTAAAAAACCCTGTATTGCTCGGTTGTATTCAGTCACTATCACATAGTTCTCTCCATCTCTTGCCAATGGCGACATACCTATTGCCATCGACAGATCTAAGACAGGAATAGTTTTGCCACGTAAATGTGCAACACCGCAAATAACAGTGTGTGATTTAGGAATCTGAGTTAAAGCAGGGCAACGAATAACCTCTTGGACTTTAAATACATTAATACCAAACCGCTGCCGACCGATAAGCTTAAATAGTAACAATTCAAACCGGTTATGCCCTGCCAGCTTAGTTCGCTGATCAACACCATCTAAAACACTGGCCATAAAAACTCCTTTAAAAAGTATATTTTTGAAGTATAGCTACTTTATTAAATTTTATTTAAAAAAATTATGGCATGGTTTATGTATGAAATAAATATAATGATAAATATGACATAAATTTGACATAGCCTTATGAAAAAAATAAATTTTATTTTGAGCCTCATGCTACTTTTAGGCCAAACTCAACAAAGCTATGCGGCAAAATTCCAATCAATCAGTTCAATACAACAAGCAACACGCCAGTACATTATTAATAATTTAGCCCCGTCTACTGATTATAAGTTAAAGCTAGGACAAATTGATAACCGCTTAAAACTTCCCTTATGCTCAGAACCGTTAGAAATATCGACTCATACACCACTGAAAGCAGGTCGAAATTCTATTAGTGTCCGCTGTCATAGTAAGAAAAAATGGGCTATTTATACTTCGGCCATTATTAATATTTATAAAAATGTCATTGTATTGTCTCAACCCATTCAACGTGGAGAGTTTTACCAAAAAAATCATTTGCAACTTGAAAAAAGAGAAATTTCAACTTTACGCTCTGGGTTTTTTACTGATCCACAGAGTATTATCAGCAAACAGGCAACTCGTAATTTAAGTATAGGGAATGTTATTTCTCAAGCCAATATCACAGAACCAAAACTGATTAAACGAGGTGAAAAAGTCACCATCAGTCTAAGCAATGCTAACCTTAATATCAGTGCTATGGGTATTGCTTTAATGGATGGTGTAAAAAATCAAAATATTAGAATAAAAAACATAAAATCAAAACAAATTATCCAAGCAACAGTTGTTAAACAAGGTCAAGTTGTCGTCAGCTTTTGATAACGTTAGAATAAGTATTAAAGTAATTAACATTTCTGCCGATACCCACTATAGATTAATAAAATAATAGAGACCTATCATGACTATTCAATCAATATCAGGAAAAGCAAATTCCACTGCCTTATCAGCAAAACCAGTAACAGCTGGAAAGGCAAAAAGTACAGAGCTTAAAGTATCTAACAAAACTAAAGATAATATTGACTTTACTGCTGTTGCAAAAGAAATAACCAAGGCATTTGGATCATCAAAAAATACGCCCGCAATTAATGAAGAGCGTGTTCAAGCCGTTAAAAAGGCATTAGCAAAGGGAGATTACCCTATTAATGCTGAAAAAATTGCTGCTAAAATGGTTCAAATAGAAAAAGAACAGTTCAACAATAGCAGATAGTATTATGATTAATAAAACATATCCCATTGCAGAGAAACTACTAAAAACAGGCTTAAACTTAAGCTCTAAATTATTAAACCAGCTAACAATTGAAGCTGAAAGTTTAAAGCACCATACAGATTCAAAAATAATTTCAGCTATTGCCCTTAATAAAAAGGAAACAGTCTCCCAGCTCGATCAGTTTTCAAAACAAATGGGGCAAGTGCTGGCGACTGAAAAGTTGCAAATGACACCCAGTGGTATTGAAACTTATTTCCAAAAAGCCAAAGCTGTTAATCTTAACATCAATAATTCCACTTCACTTTGGCAAGAGATACTATCCATTTCTAAACAATGTAAATTCCTAAATGAGAAAAATGGTGCAAGTATCAAATTACTCGCTCAACACACCCAACGTTCATTGCAAATTATAAAAGGTAAGTCTCAACAAGCAACAACATATAGTCGAGATGGCTCAACATACAGCGAACGGCTTTCTCATACCTTGGTTTCAGTGTAGACTACAAATACTTTGTAGGGTGGGCTTCAGTCTACTATAGATCCCAGTTATTACAGACTAAAGTCTACTCTACAATCATAAACCTATGTTTTGTTAAAAGCTATAAAAAACAAAGAGAACGCTACATGTTAGGGACATTAAAAACTTTATTCAAAAAAGAAGAAATCATCACACCCTCTGATCCTGAGATATATGATCCCGAGCCCAACTCAAACCCAAACTTTTTAACGAATACAAAGAAAATCCACAGCCTTCTTAAAGAGATTGAAGAGGCATCACCTTTATGCACCCTTTTTTTTGAAAGTACAGGTGAAAAATTCAGCTCATCAATTTTAGATGTTCAATTAGATAACAAACAGATCATTCTTGATGAACTAATGCCATCCCGTG
>JAJRUF010000139.1 GCA_024277935.1 Gammaproteobacteria bacterium | reverse complement strand
GGGTTCTGTTACCAGTGACAACACCGTTGGTAAAAATTGGTTCAATTTTATACCTACGGTAGAGGGCAGGAGTAGGGTAATTATTACTTGTTGGCTATATAAAACTTACCTTGCCACAAATCTTTTTCTGCTAACCGTTTTTCTATTTTAGCAACAATTTCAAAGTTTTTCAATCCACCCCATTTAGGTGCAATTAAAAGTTTGGCGGGCGATTCACTGATAAAACGTTCGATAATAATATCGGGTCTTAAGTGGGTGGTAAACTCAGTGATAAAATCAAGGTAGTCGTTGAGGCCAAATAAACTAAACATCTCTGGAGTCTTTTCCAGCTGGACAGCCATCATCGTATGTTTTACAACTTGCAGGTGATGAATTTTAAGGGTTTGGATAGGCAGATCGGAAATGTTAGTCGCATGTTGCAACATCTCTTCAGGCGTTTCGCCAGGGAGACCTAAGATAATATGAGCCCCCAGGTGTAACCCTCGGTTATCAGCTAGCCTATAGGCGGCAATGGTCTCCTGGTAGGTATGACAGCGATTTATCAGGGTCAGCGTTTTGTTAAGCGTAGATTCAACACCAAATTCAAGGGCAATATAACTGGTTTGTGCAAGGTCGGCAAGGAAATCAATTAACTCTTCACTAATGCAATCAGGGCGGGTGCCAATAACCAGCCCGATTACTCCGGGGTGATTAATGGCCTCGAGGTATAGTTCTTTTACTAACTTAATATCGGCATAGGTATTGGTGTATGCCTGAAAATAAGCGAGGTATTGTTGGGTCTTATATTTTGGAGAGAAGAACGCTATACCTTCATCTAATTGCTGGGTGATTGATTTGGCCGGTGCGCAATAGTAGGGGTTAAAAGTATTGTTATTGCAATAGGTACAGCCACCAACGCCTTTGCTCCCGTCACGGTTTGGGCAGGTAAAACCGGTATCGAGGGAGATTTTTTGTACTCGTTCCTTGAATCTTGTTCTAATAAACGAGGAGTAGTCGGTATAGCGCTTTTGATTAGCCAGCATTGTCGGTATTTGTCCTAATAGGTAATTTCATAGGTAAAATTAAGTTAAAAATAGGCGAAATAGTGCTTAAGGAGAACAATGAATAACCTGTTAAAGAAATGGTAAAAAAATACAAGTTATTGGTAACTGGTAAATACCACAGGCAAGTCTGAGATCGTTTTTTTTCTAAAGGAGGGCTGGCAGGCTTGTATAAACTTTATGCCCAAAGACAATAATTGCATGTAACGCCACAAAGTTATCAAGAGGTTTGTAGATAGTCTTACGGTTTGACTAGGCGGTGGAACCGATCATCAAGCCACCTATTTATCCGAATTTGATTAAAGTTAATGATTTATACTGAATTGTCAGAGTACCCATTGCCGGTTTGCCGACCTAGCCGTTGTTAGGGCCTAGCATTGATTATTTCAATTTCTTTTCTATCGTTTCAATTAGTTTTTAACAGGACCAAAATAAGGCCAAACTTTATCTTCACTGAAATCAAAAAGATCATCATAATCACCCTTTTGTCTCCATGTAAAGAGTTGAGAGTACATCTTACCTAAGTCTTTAGAAACCAGGTTTGTTTTAATAAAGTGTTCGGAAAAGTTAGATTTTGCTCCATTGTGTGTAGTTGGATTTAGATCCTTGCTTATCAAGAGTGCCATTACTGCGTAATATGCTGAATAATAAAGCCTGTTAATTGTTGAGTTCCACTTATTGTTTTCAGCTAAGATTAAGGCATCTTCATATGTGTCTTTGGCTCTAGATAGCCTATATTTGACTAAATCTTTTTTAGAACCTGTCATTTTATTTTGACTCCATCTTTCTGGATGTTTTCATACAATGGTGTTATCGTATGGTTTTTATTCCAATTAGTTTTTGAATAAATAAGTGGTGAAATTACTGCACCAGTTTCAAGTTCAAGTTCATAGAACTCATCCATCATTTTAGTTTCAATATTAAATGAAATATTTGGTGTGTTCAAAAGAACTAACAAGTCCCAATCAGATAAGCTTCTAGCATTTCCTCGAGCGCGCGAACCGTAGAGATATATCTCAGAATCCGGATATTTCGAATTAGCCAGATCAACTATTCTGTCAATGATTTCTTCTCGACTGCTCATAGTACAAAAATATAGAAATTTACTGACACAATCACTTCTGCAGAGCTCTGTGGCTTGGCCCTAACGGGTTTGGCTAAGAGGACGTGGTGGTAACCAACCCACTTAGCTGTCCGAATTCGATTAAAGTTAGTGATTTGTGGTGAAATGTCAACATACTATAAAGCCGCCATGCCTTCTTGAGCCGTTGTTAGGGCTATGTGCCAAACTCATTACTCCAGAGTTTTAATAAGTTCTCTGATTTTAGTGATTTCTGTTTTTTGGAACCTTTCCATAACAAGTAAATCTTGATCGCCCGTTATAAGGTAATCTGCCTCTCCATCTTTCGCTAATCCAAGCCAGAAGTCATCCTTAGGATCACGACACTCCTGAACTTTGGTTTTAACATTTATTACTGTTCCATATTCATTAATAAAATCAAATAATTCAATTACATCAGATTGAGAAAAATACTTTTTTAACTTCTTTCTGGATATCACCTCCACAAATTCAGCAAGAGATTCGTCACTAAACAAGAGCTCAATTTTACCTCCAATTATATACTTGTCAAGTCTTTTAAGTGATTTTGATATAAGAAAGCTAACCCAAATATTAGTGTCAAGTATGACCTTTAACTTTTTACTTGCCATATCTTTTTCCGCGGACAGCTTTTACCTCTTTTTGAATTTCATCTAGGGAAGGTGGAGTAGCGGAGTCATTTCGTAACCTTTCAAGAAATTTCAAGTAATAGTTTTCAGGAGATTTGGATTTTTTAATGCTAATAAGCTTAAGATCAGCAAGCCCTTTTAACAGGGATTTAGCCTTGGGATTCAGAATTTCTATTTTCAAGGTTTCCATACTTTATATCTTTATACAAAGATACGAAATTTCGACATTTTTTGTTCCATGCTGTCCATTTAGCATTAGCCCTAACGG
>JAJRUF010000138.1 GCA_024277935.1 Gammaproteobacteria bacterium | reverse complement strand
CTCACATATTCAAGTACAGCATAGCCAGAGTGACTTACTATAGGAAACACACTCGTAAATGCACCATGCAAACCACGCTCCAACCTCTTTTTAGGTTGTATGCCGTCTTGTAAAAAACCAGCATATGAGTTTATTTGAGTTGCTAATAAATAGGGTACCTCAAGTACCTCATCAGCTTTCCCAAAATTATTACGAATACGTTTTTTTTCGGTAAAAGAATAGGCCATATTTTCCATACCTTTCATCAAGGATTGTTTAACTTTACGACCAAAACCAGCTCTGCCTGAGCGGTTTAGGTAAGACTTTCTGCAAACAGTAAAAGGCCGATGGCAATAATGCCATCAGCCCTACTTTTGCAAACTTTAATAATTGAATCTGTTCAACAATTAAAGTCTTTTATCAATCAAAATTATTTGATCTCAGCTGAAGCACCTGCTTCTTCAAGTGCTTTAACCACTTCTTCTGCATCAGCTTGACTTACGCCTTCTTTCAGTGTACTTGGCACACCTTCAACGGCTGATTTTGCCTCTTTAAGACCTAAGCCTGTGATTGCACGTACAGCTTTAATGACAGCAACCTTCTTCTCTCCAAATGATGTCATTACAACATCAAATTCAGTTTGCTCTGCACCACCAGCAGCTTCGCCGCCAGCAGCTGGAGCCGCCGCAGCAACAGCTGCTGTGACACCGAATTTTTCTTCCATCGCAGAAATTAAGTCAACGATTTCCATAACCGTCATGTTTGATACTGCTTCTAAAATATCTTCTTGTGAGATAGCCATTGTATGATATTCCTATAAATAATAGATTTTAAACTGGTTAGTAAGCTTATGCAGCTTCTGCCTCTTGCTTCTGGTCTCTGAGAGCAGCCAAAGTACGCGCTAATTTGCCTACTGGTGCTTTCATTACAGCCATGATTAAGCTAATACCCTCATCGCGAGTTGGCATACTTGCCAAACGAGCTAACTCAGATATATCAAGTGATTGACCATCAAAGCCAATTACTTTAGGAACCAATTTATCATTGGTTTTTGCAAAATCATTGATTAACCTCGCTGCTGCACCAGGTGCTTCCATTGAAAAAGCAAGAATCAAAGGACCTTGAAATCCTTCTTGCATACATTCAAATTCAGTTCCTGCAACTGCTCGTTTTGCTAACGAGTTTTTAATTACTCGCAAATAAACGTTACTTTCTCGTGCAGTTTTACGCATCTCTGTCAATTCAGAAACAGTTAAACCACGATATTCAGCAGCTACTACAGATAATGCTTTAGCAGCATACTGAGCAACTTCATCAACAACTACCTTTTTGCTATCTAGGTTTAATGCCACAGATTACCTCCGGTAATTTATCCAGATCTTTGCCTGAATTTAATTAAACACATCTCTTCAGATGCACCTTACGGTCCCTCACCAATTCCTGGTAAAGCTCCCGCCTACGCTGGCCTATTAATTAGATTACGTTTTTCAACACCAACGGTCTTTGACGGTTGCTAGATTACCAGCAACCCAAAGTTCTTTTTATACATCAAGACTACTTTGATCGATCGTTAAACCTGGACCCATCGTAGAAGAAATTGAAATTTTCTTTAAATAAATACCTTTTGCAGCAGATGGTTTCGCTTTCTTCAAATCAGCAATTAGAAATTCTAGATTTTCTTTTATCGACGTATCATCAAATGAAACTTTTCCGATTGAACAATGAATAATGCCCCCTTTTTCCGTACGGTAACGAACTTGTCCAGACTTTGCATTTTTAACAGCAGTCGCTACATCAGGGGTTACAGTACCAACCTTAGGATTTGGCATTAAACCACGAGGCCCTAAAATCTGACCTAATTGACCGACAACACGCATTGCATCTGGTGAAGCAATAACCACATCAAAATCCATTTCGCCTTTTTTTACTTGAGCTGCCAAATCATCCATACCAACAACATCAGCACCTGCTTCTTTTGCAGCATCAGCATTTGGTCCCTGAGTAAATACTGCAACTCTAACTGTTTTACCTGTTCCATGAGGAAGAACTGACGCGCCGCGTACATTTTGATCTGATTTTCTTGGGTCTATACCCAAAATAACATTCACATCAACTGATTCGTCAAACTTAGTATTTGCAAATTCTTTTAGTAAAGCAACACTGTCAGCAATTGAATACTGTTTAACTGTATCAACTTTAGCTGCAATTAACTTTGCTTTTTTAGATAACTTAGCCATTTATAGCCCCTCCACATTTAGGCCCATGCTACGCGCACTACCTGCTATAATTCTAATTGCCGCATCCATATCTGCAGCATTAAGATCTTGCATTTTTGTTGTTGCAATTTCTTCGAGTTGAGCTTTTGTTACCGTACCAACTTTTACAGTATTTGGAGTGCCACTACCTTTTTGTATACCAGCCGCTTTCATTAACAAAACTGCCGCAGGTGGTGTTTTTGTGATAAAAGTAAAGCTTCTATCTGCATAAACGGTAATCACAACAGGGATAGGAAGACCTTTTTCAACATCAGAAGTTTTTGCATTAAACGCCTTACAAAACTCCATAATATTGACACCATGCTGACCCAATGCAGGACCAACTGGTGGACTAGGATTCGCTTCACCTGCTTTTACTTGCAGCTTTATATATGCTTGTATTTTTTTTGCCATTTCACTCTCCAATATGGGTTCAATCGCTTTTCAGCTCCCCAAGATACAAAAATCCCCACTCTTAATAAAAGAGCAGAGATTTGTTTTAAGTCTTTATTTAAAGCTTTTCTACTTGCCCAAATTCTAATTCCACAGGCGTTGAACGCCCAAAAATTAGAACAGAAACTTTTAACCTGCTTTTTTCATAATTCACTTCTTCGATATTTCCGTTAAAATCCTTAAACGGCCCATCAATGACTCGAAGCGTTTCACCCACTTCAAATAGAACTTTGGGTCTTGGTTTATTAACACCTTCTTCAACCCTATTTAAAATTGCTTCAGCTTCTTTATCCGAAATTGGCGCAGGCTTATCTGAAGTTCCACCAATAAAACCCAAAACTCTTGGAATGTCTTTAACCAAGTGCCAAGTATCATCAGTCAATTCCATTTGAACCAAGACATACCCAGGGTAAAATTTTCTTTCACTTTTACGCTGCTGTCCCATTCGCATCTCAACAACTTCTTCAGTTGGCACCAAGATCTTTCCAAAATGATCTTGCATCCCTTCAAGCTCAATCTTCTCTTCAATTGCCAGCTTTACTTTTTTTTCAAAATTTGAATACGCATGTACCACATACCATCTAAGAGCCATTAAGTTAGCTCCCTTGACCAGTTAATGCTTTAATTCCCACCAGTAATCCCCAGTCTAATAACCATAAAATTAAACCAACAATAAAAACCATACCAAAAACCAAAAGAGTTGTTCTCATAGTTTCTTCTCTGGTAGGCCAAACAACTTTTCTGACCTCTTGCTTTGCTTCTAAGGCAAAATTCCAAACATTGCGCCCTGCTACAGTAGTAAACGCCACTCCGACTGCAGTTAATATAATTGCAACCAAAACAAGGACTCTATACAAAAGAGTAAACCCTGGTACATCAGAGAAATAATAAAAACCAGCCACTCCTGCCACTACAAGAACAAGTGACAAGCCATGCTTTACAACATCGAGTGCTTTCGATGTTTCTTCTGCCTGTGCATTCATTTGAAAATTGGAATTAAAATTATTAAGTAGTTTTCTGAATGGCAGGCCAGGAGGGACTCGAACCCACAACCTGCGGTTTTGGAGACCGCTGCTCTACCAATTGAGCCACTGACCTATTCAGAAACCGTAAAGAACTGAAGATTATACCCTATAAAAACAAGAAGCACAATCTTTTTTAACATAAACATCAAACGCTTTACCAGTAAACTGGAGCTCATAACCGGATTTGAACCGGTGACCTCTTCCTTACCAAGGAAGTGCTCTACCGACTGAGCTATATGAGCGTTTGATTTTTTGGAATTGGAGCGGGTGATGGGAATCGAACCCACATAATCAGCTTGGAAGGCTGGAGTTCTACCACTGAACTACACCCGCATTTTTCCTAAAGGAAAGTGGTGGAGGGGGGAGGATTCGAACCTCCGAAGGCTGAGCCGTCAGATTTACAGTCTGATCCCTTTGGCCACTCGGGAACCCCTCCTGAATTGACTATTATGAAGACTCCCTTAGCAACAGTCAAGACTTTATTTTATTTTACTTAAAAAATATTACAACAAAACTCGCTTGCCAAAAGAGAAGCCCTGCATATTCTTTAATGTTTTTATTTCTGGTTTAAATCATTCATTACCATATCCACATCACCAGCAACCAACTTTGGTATGAAGGAATACACTTTATCAAAAGCCTTCATTAAACCTTCAGTTTCCATCTTAGAAGAATTTGACAAAACAAAATCGGCAACATTTTTTCCTGACGAAGGCCTGCCCACCCCAAACCTTAAACGATAGAAGTCACGACCAGCAAGATTTGAAATAATATCCCTTAAACCGTTATGCCCTGCATGTCCACCACCTTTCTTAAGCTTCACAACACCAGCACTTAGATCTAATTCATCATGAACCACCAGCATCTCATCGATACCGACCTTATAATACCTAGCAACCGCCCCTACGGACAAACCACTTTTATTCATAAAAGTATGAGGTTTTAGCAATAAAACTTTATTATTGCCAATCATTAACTTTACCAATACACCATGAAACTTAGGTTCATTTGACCATGAAGCATTACCAGCCAAATAGTCTAAAAACAAAAACCCGGCATTATGCCGGGTTTTCTCGTACTGCTGCCCCGGATTTCCGAGACCCACTATAAGTTTAATCATTTTAAAAAATATAGCTTGGAACCTTACCCTTCATCCGACTCAGCATCAACCTCGCCTGAAACCTCTTCACCTGCATCTTCATCTTCAGATTTTACTTTTGTTTTCATAACTTGAGCAACAGGATGGTCATGCTCCTCACCTTGAGCCAATATCAAGATTTCCACACCCTCAGGTAAAATCAAATCACTTAAATGCAGAGCCTGTCCAATTTCAACAGTTGCTAGGTCAACTTCAATATATTCGGGCAAAGCTGACGGCAAACACGAGACCTCAACATCTACCATCGCATGCATTACAACTCCACCAGCTTTCACCCCAACACAAGTATCTTCATTCATAAAATGAAGCGGCACATTGACTTTTAAAGTGTGGGTAGCGTCAACACGCATAAAATCCATGTGCAACACTTTAGCCTTAGCAGGGTGACGCTGAAGAGCTTTTAGAACAACCTTCTCTACTTTTCCATCAACTTTCAAGTCTAAAACATGCGAATAAACAGCCTCGCGATTTAAGTGCTTAACCACCTCATTATGATCTAGAACGATCGACTGAGGAGTAGCAACACCACCATACACAACAGCAGGTACGCTCCCACCACGACGCACCGCTCTTGCTGCGGACTTACCTAACAAATCGCGACTCTCAGCAACAAATTCAAACACACTAGACATTTTCTTCTCCAAACTTGCTTTCAAGCAATTCTATATAAATATTTCAATCAACATAAAGCGAACTTACTGACTCACTCTCAGCAATTCGTCTAATAGTTTCTGCCAACATTTCAGCAACACTTAACTGCCTTATCTTATCAACAGACATTAACTCAGCATTTAACGGAATAGTATCTGTTACCACTAACTCATCCAAAACTGAACTGCGAACATTATCCACAGCAGCTCCCGATAAGACAGGGTGCGTACAATAAGCGACAACTTTTATAGCTCCGTTTTCTTTCAATGCTTTAGCTGCGTGACACAAAGTTCCTGCCGTATCGACAAGATCATCAATCATCACACAGGTTCGCCCAGAAACATCACCAATAATATGCATGATTTCTGAAATATTAGCCTTTGGTCGTCGCTTATCAATAATTGCTAAATCAGCATCACCCAGTCGTTTTGCTAACGCTCTCGCCCTGACAACACCACCTACATCAGGCGAAACAACAATTAAATTCTCGTACTTTTGCCGCCACACATCACCCAACAGCAATGGAGAGGCATAAACATTATCAACAGGAATATCAAAAAAACCCTGAATTTGATCAGCATGCAAATCCACCGTCAAAACTCGATTTGCACCCGCTGTATCCAACATATTTGCAACTAATTTTGCAGTAATAGGTACCCTTGCTGAACGAGATCGCCTATCTTGACGAGCATATCCATAGTAAGGAATAACTGCTGTTATCCTGGATGCCGACGCTCTTTTTAAAGCATCAATCATCACCAACAACTCCATCAAATGCTCATCAGCAGGAGAACATGTAGGCTGAATTATAAAAACATCCCGCCCTCTTACATTCTCTTCAATTTCTACTTGTATCTCCCCATCACTAAACCGACTAACAGTTGCCATACCTAAGCGCATGTTCAACTTCCTTACTATACCCTCAGATAAAGCCTTATTAGCATTACCAGAAAATACCATCATAGAAGTATCTTGCATTTAAGTGCTCCGCTAGATTTTGTAATTGGAGATAGAATTGGCTGGGCTGCCAGGATTCGAACCTGGGTATGCGGAGATCAAAACCCCGTGCCTTACCGCTTGGCGACAGCCCAATAATTGATTAAACCAGCTTATGTTTTAGCAATGACGTATTTAATCCTTTAACCAAATACACTTGCCACTTTTCCAACAGCTTACTATAAGCTTTTTCAGCCAATTCTTTAGAATCAAACTGAGCAAACACGCAAGCCCCCGTTCCAGTTAACCTTGCTTCAGAATAAACAGCAAGATCAATTAAAGCATTTTTTACTGGTTTATACTTATTACAAACAGTCTCTAAACAATCGTTTTGATGCTGGCCTGCAATAAAGTCAGCTATTTTGATTGATTTACTATCCCTTGTCAAATCTTTTACTGAAAATATTTCTTTTGTATCAACATGACAGTCTGGCTTAATAATGACTAGCCATTTTTCTTCCGGCTCAATTTTCTCCAGCTTTTCTCCCACACCTTCTGCCCATGCAGCATGGCCATAGACAAAAACAGGTACATCAGCACCCAACTTTATCCCTAACTGCCTTAATTTATTTTCTGATAAATTCAACCCCCACAAGTTATTCAATGCAACTAATGTTGTTGCAGCATCAGAACTTCCTCCTCCCAAACCACCGCCCATAGGTAGATTTTTTTCAATTTCTATTTGCACTCCTTGTTTGCAAGCCGTTTCCTGTTTTAGCAGTTTTGCGGCACGTATGGTTAGGTCAGTTTCCTCTGGCACACCAGGTATAGGCGACTTTAGACAAACCCTTTCATCATCCACCTGATGAAATATCAGCCAGTCACATAGGTCTGTAAACTGAAAGACTGTTTGCAATAAATGATAACCGTCATTTCGTTGCCCCGTAATTCTTAACATTAAATTTAATTTTGCAGGTGCTGGCCATTTCTCTCCCCACCCCATTATTTCTTTATTCATAAAGTTTTTTGTAAAAGACCAATAATAATCGAGCTATATACCCCATTGACTCACTATTAACTTTATTTTAGCTCCGCCCTGCTCAACTCTGATTTTTCTGGGTAATTCATACCCCGCATTAAATTGCATCTGTAGATATGTTATTTTCCAGCCATACTGTTCAAAACCCGCTTCCTTTTTTAGATAAGTAGCGCCAGGGTCAACCAAACCTAATACCCAGAATTTTAGCGCTGTAACGGGAACTTGAATCCCCAGCCTTGAGTAAATAACTGAATTTACATCCCCATAATAGATGGCACGCTTACCTTCCGATTCAATTTCTGTTTGAACAGGAGTTAATGTTATTCTGGTTTTACCCATCCCAAACAGTCCAGATAAGATTATTTTTTCTTTCTTTTGTGTGTGCTTCCAAGTTATATCTGCTGATATTGAGTTATCTATATCAACAATTGCAATTCGACCTGTAAAAGACCATTCTGTTTTACTATATAAATTTTCTCTCGCTGATAAATCAAATGCCGAGACAGGCTTTTCCTGCATATTCGCACAGGAAACCAGCTGCAACATAACTATTACATAAAAAGATCTTTTGATCATCTTATTTCCGGAAAGCGCTCTCTAAATTTTAGTAGATACTCATCTTTTGGTGTTTTTTCAAGTGCTTTATTTATAATATCAGCCGCTTCTCTGTTTGCGTCTAATTTATGCAGAACCTCTGCCAAATGAATAGCTATTTCATTTTCTGCTTGCTTATCATATGCAGCTCTAAGTAATAGCAATGCATCCTCCAATCGACCTTGCTTAAACCGCAACCACCCCATACTATCCATAATCAGTGCATTATCAGGACTTAATTTTAGTGCCTTTTGTAAATACACCTCAGCTTCAGCATAACGCTCAGTCTTATCTACCAAGGTATACCCCAATGCATTTAAAGCCGCCATATCATTTGGGTACTTTAACAATAAGGCCTTCAAATCACGCTCTAACAAAGACAGGCCGCCTATTTTTTCTGCAACCAGTGCTCGGCTATACAATAGATCTCGCTGTTCTGGGAATCTATTTAGCCCTGTTGATAGCTCATCAAAGGCTTGCTTATATTTTTTCTGCTTGATATAAGCCTCTGATTTTAACAATAAAATATCAACTTTCTTTTGTGGAAATTTATCATCCAATATCGCCAGCCGTGTTTCAGCGTCCACATATCTTTCTTGTTCCAATAGCACAGAAATTGCTGCCATTGATGCTTCATATTTATACGGCCCTGCTGTTACTTTATCAAACCATGTGAGTGCCGTTTCATATTCGGCATTATTAAATGCTATGCGCCCCAAATAAAAACTGGCTTGTGCATCCCAGCCACGTTTATTCACTAATTTTCTCAAATAAAACTGCGCTCTCTGTTCATTTTTTTGCTGTAAATAAATTAAAGCAAGAGCAAACTGGCTTTCGCTATCACCTTCATCCGTTTGTAAAATTTTTTGATAAACCTCCACAGCCTGGTCTAATGCATTCATCTTCATCAGAATTTGACCCAACAACTTTCTGACTTTAATATTATCAGGTGATTGCTCTAAAACTTTTTCCAAGTCAGACTTTGATATTTCATATTGCCCGTTTTGTGCATATAACTGTGCATGCAAAATAAGTGCTTTATCCCAACTTGGCTGTAGTTTTAATGCTTGATTTACTT
>JAJRUF010000137.1 GCA_024277935.1 Gammaproteobacteria bacterium | reverse complement strand
GCCGATGCCCGCATGGACACCTGGGTCAACTTCAAACTGTTTGGTTTAATGGGACTGACCATCGCCTTCGTCATCCTTCAGGCAGTGTACCTGTCACGCCACATCACTGAAGAAGATCTGGAAGAAAGCACACCAGAAAGCACCAGCAACAACGAGGAGAAATCATAATGTTATACGCCATCATCGCGCAGGATGTAGAAAATAGTCTGGCCGACCGCCTCGCAGCCCGACCAAAACACCTGGAACGCCTGACCGCACTACAGGAAGAAGGCAGACTGATACTGGCCGGCCCGCACCCGGCAATCGACAGCGAAGATCCCGGTGAAGCCGGTTTCAGCGGCAGCCTGGTAGTCGCCGAATTCGAAAGTCTGCAAGCCGCAAAAACCTGGGCCGATGCCGACCCGTATGTGTCCGCTGGTGTTTATGCCAACGTCACCGTCAAACCCTTCAAAAAAGTCTTTCCGAATTAATTCGACAACCGCTGTTAACCAAACACTGCTTGCTATAAAACGCATTCTATATACATACTGAAAAACACAAACATTCTAAGCTACTGATAAAAAAAATTTCAACCTAATTCCACCACATTTACCGTCACTCTTTGAGCCGGTATTGTATTCATCACACATGTCACTCAAAGAATCCCCACTAGCCATAATTGCGTATTCCCTGGCTTATTACCCCTATTACTATTTTTTGTGCTGCCATCTTACGGGAACAACTGAGAAAAATGATGAGGAGAGAGTGTGGCTGTCTATAACAAAATAATTTTTAGCCAATTACCTTTAGATCAATAGGTTATACACGACCAGAAAACGAAAATTTGAAAGATATTGCTCTATAGACTAGAGTTAGCTGATTATGGAACAATACATATGAAAAATAACAATAATAACAAAGGTTTATATATAGATTTATTCTCAGGGTGCGGGGGGTTTTCGCTTGGGCTAGGTAATGCAGGTTGGACAGGCCTATTTGCTGTAGAAAAGGACCCTATGGCATTTGAGACATTCAAGCATAATCTTATAGATGGGAAATATGCCCACTTCAATTGGCCGGAAT
The DNA here is from genome assembly GCA_024277935.1 of Gammaproteobacteria bacterium. Classification (GTDB taxonomy): domain Bacteria; phylum Pseudomonadota; class Gammaproteobacteria; order Methylococcales; family Methylomonadaceae; genus QPIN01. The sequence continues at coordinate 5,116 of JAJRUF010000137.1, read as the reverse complement.
GGTTACCTCAAAAACAAACAACAATTCAAACATTACTTAAAAATCACTCTGAAAATTTAAATAATCTTAAAGGAAAGGTTGATCTAATAGCGGGAGGACCACCATGCCAGGGGTTTTCACTAGCAGGCCTTAGAGACCATACAGACCCTAGAAACAAGCTCTCAAATGAATATATAAAAGTAGTTAAATTAGTAAAACCCAAATTCATCGTTCTTGAAAACGTACGGGGCTTCAATGCAAAATTTAATGGCAAAAAGGGATTAGCCGGAAAAGTATCACATGCTCAAATAGTTAAAGGGAAATTAGAGAAGCTAGGATATAAAATATATACTGACTATATAAAACTAGAAGAATATGGGGTTCCCCAAGAAAGAACTAGACTACTAATGGTAGGAATCAGAAAAGACATCAATATAGGTGGCCTAAATCCTTTTGATGAATTGAAATTACAACGTAAAAAATTCCTTGACATGAAAAACCTGCCTAATCGTCCAATCACGACCAAAGAAGCAATTGGCGATTTAGAAGTTACGGCAAAAGGCATAAAACTAGTAAGACATTCTGGGCCGACAACAAATGAATTCAAAAAAATACATTATGCGCCCCCAAAAGATAAATCATTATATTTGCAAATGATAAGAAAAGGTCTAAATGGATCTCAACCTAATAGCATGCGATTAGCAAGGCATAAAAGCTTAACACTTAAGCACTTCAAAAATATAAGGAGAATAGCAAGACCTGGAGTGGTACTAAATAAAAAGGAAAAAGAGATATTAGGTATAAAGAAGCAAGCAATATGTGTATTAGACTCAAATCGGCCATCTAAAACTATAACAACACTACCCGACGATCTCTTACATTACAAAGAAAATCGAATATTAACAGTGAGAGAAAATGCACGCATACAATCATTCCCTGATGACTTTGAATTTAAAGGTAAATATACAACTGGTGGCTCAATGAGAAAAAAAGAATGCCCTAGATATACACAGGTTGGGAATGCCGTCCCTCCTCTAATGGGCGAAGTAATTGGTTTTCTTATCCGTAGCATTAGTAATAAGTAGCTTAAATAAACATGACTGAAGTTCTCAATTTTAAAATAAGCTCTGCTCTAAAATCAGTAATAGGAAGAGACCTAATTACAAATGATTTTGTAGCAATTTTCGAGCTAGTTAAAAACTCCTTTGATGCAGGAGCAACACGAGTAGACATCGTATTTAGAACCGACGACAAAAATAAAGATAAAATTTATATAATAGATAATGGAAAAGGAATGAATTATGAGGACATGGTCAATAAATGGCTATTTGTCGCATATTCAGCCAAGCAAGATGGAACCGAAGATAGTGAAAACAAAGTATATGCAGGAAATAAAGGGGTTGGAAGATTCTCTTGTGATCGACTAGGAGGCGTATTACGAATTCAAGCTAAAAAAGTAGACAGTAAAAATATTGATATCCTTGATGTAGACTGGGGTGAGTTTGAAAAAAACTCTCAAGACATCTTTAATGATATTGCTGTTTTCCATAATATTAGCGATGAAATGATACTACCTACCGGTATTGAAAAAATAGAAACTGGAGTAATAGTAGAAATATCTGACTTGAGAGATAGTGCATCCTGGAATAGAGCAAAGCTGCTTAGGCTAAAAAGACACCTTGCAAAGCTCATCAACCCATTCGGTGATGAAACATCAAAAATCGAAGTACACCTACATAGTCAAAATGAGCTTTCTGAAGATTATCAAGCAGAGAAAAAAGGGACAAATGAAAAGCCCGCTCAACTAGTTAACGGACCCGTAAAGAATTTCATTTTTGAAACACTAAAGAAAAAAACTACGTGGTTACATGTTTATATTAAATCAGATGGTTGGATTTATAGCGATCTAATAGATCGTGGCGAATTAATTTATAGAATAAGAGAGCAAGCAACTTTTTATCCTGATTTAATCGGTAGTGAGTTTGGATGCCAAATTTTTTACTTAAACCAGTCTGCGAAACAAACATTTCACAGGCAGATGTCTGTTTCATCAATAGAATTTGGTTCTTTATTTCTTTTTAGAAATGGTTTTCGAGTCTTCCCTGTAGGTGAACCAGGGGATGATTACTGGAGAATAGACAGGAGAAAACAACAAGGATTCTCAAGGTATTTAGGTACACGTGACATTTTAGGCAGAGTCGATATTGCTGGATCAGAAAACAGGTTCAAAGAATCTTCAAGTAGAGATAAAGGATTAATAGAAACTAATGCATCTAAGCAATTATTTGATTGCGTCACGCATAAATGCATACGCAGATTAGAGAGCTATGTCGTTGGCGTTACTTGGCAAGATAAGCTAGATAAAACATATGAAACGGCTCAAAGACTTAGCTTAGATGCAAATCGTGTAAATATTACTGAGCTAATAGCAAGCCTTGCAAAATCTCAAGACTTAGAAATAATCAAGTACAATAGAAACCTTGTAGGAGTATTAAGTGAAAAATCACAATACTTTGAAAAATCTATAAATGCTCTGGAGAAGTTAGCAAACAAATTTGATAGCAAAGAATTATTAGAAACAGTTGCACTAGCGAAAGAGAAATATGAAGAAGAGGCCAAAGCCCGTCGAGCAGCAGAAAAAGTTGCCCAAGAAGAAGCTGAAGCAAGAAAGTCTGCTGAAGAGAAAGCAGATCAAGAGAGAGAGGCTCGTGAAAGAGCAGAAAAAGACAGAATCAGGTATTCACAAGCTTACGATGATGAGAAGAAAAGAAATTTATTCCTAGCAAGTACTGGATCCAGAGATAAAGATCAACTAGAAAGCTTCATGCATCAGATTATTATATATGCAGTTGGAAATAAAAATAAAATACAAGAAGCAATAATGGATTTAAAAGAAAGAAGCATTCAGAAAGAATCGTTACAAGAATACTTTTCAAACATATTGAGTGATCTACTCGAAGTAAATGGGAAAATAATTACGACATCCAGATTCGCCACTTCTGCAAACTTCAAACTTGACTCAGAGAAAGTTAAAGATGACATATGCCAACATATAGAGCAATACATTAGTAAAATTTGCACTGCATATCATAGTCGAATAAAGATAAATGTAGAAAACAATGTGTCAGAATTTATCATGGTATTTACACCAATAGAACTAGGCATGGTTATAGATAATTTGGTCAGTAATGCAAAAAAATCCAGATCTTCAAAAATTGACTTTATTCTAAACAAAGAGTCTCCCGGTGTTATTACGATAGATATCATTGACAACGGCAAAGGAGTCAATAAGGAGATACTTGAAGTAAATAGAGTATTTGAAAAAGGCTTCACGACTACCGATGGGTCAGGATTAGGACTCTATCATAGTAAGAAGCAATTAGAGAATATGGGAGGAGAGTTAACCCTTATAGATGAGCAACCAACACGTGGGGCTCATTTCAGGATAAGGCTAAGTAAGTAATGAAATTATCATATAAAATTCTTTGGTACGAGGATCAATTTACTCATGTCGAATCATCAATTAGAAGATTAGAACGATTTATTCGTTCACACGGATTTATTCCTGATATTGTTAGAAAAACTGGCATCAGTTCAGATGATATCGATAACTTAGCTGATTCATTATCTAGCTACAACCCGTATGATATTATAATCTTTGATTATGACTTAGGGAGTCAGAGTGAAAATGGCTTAAATATAGCTTCAAAATTAAGATCCAGCATATATACAGACCTTATATTCTACAGTGGGAAGATCCCTTCTGAATTACGTAAAATGTTGTTTGACAATGATGTTGAAGGTGTATTTGTAGTTGGTAGAGAAGAATTTTATGATGATGTAGTCCCCATAGTAGAAGATCATATAAAACGAATGTCTGACATTAATAATTTAAGAGGCGTATCCATGTCAGCCGTCAGCACTATCGAAAGAGATTTACGTGAATCTATGATTGATTTTTTATCAGTAGCAGATGGTGGGGATATTTTGAAATATGTTAAAGAAAAACTATTAAGTAATTTAGAAGCGCAAAAATCAACTATAGAAAAAACAACTGATATTTGTTCAATTATTGAGAACCCACTTATAACAAACCTTCAAATCGTAAGGGTAGCATACAAAAAGTGCTTGAACGGTGACAACCTGAAATGCAATTTACTTAAGGATGGCTCGGCTATTCATAGAGCCCAAATGGAACGAAATAAGCTTGCGCATCAAAAAGATGAATATACAGAAGATGGTAAAATGGTGCTTCACGGAACAAATGGGAGAGTTAAAGAATACAACTTTGATGAGTTTAAAAGATTACGAAACGAATTGCTAACCGCAATGGACGCGGTTACCAATTTATCAAAAAATTAAAGAATTTAAACATCAGGTAGAATAAGCATTCAGATTCCTATAAAATGCGCACTGCATATATGCCGGGGTGGCGGAACTGGTAGACGCGCCGGATTCAAAATCCGGTTTCCTCACGGAAGTGCCGGTTCGATTCCGGCCCTCGGTACCATATATTTAAATAAACTACACACATCCTTCTAATCTACACGCTTCTAATAATTATTGTGTAGACGCCATGTAGACAGATAAATCACCATAAATTTTTCTTTATAGCGGCCTACACGTAAAAAGGTGCCGGAGGGATTATTTTTTAACCACTAACTCCTCAGCGCTTTTTTGGGCGCCCTCTCGCGCTTTGTCCAAGGTGAATGCCATATTTTTCCTCAATTTGCAGACAAAATCTATCATCCCCTATCGGGTGACAATAGTCACTTGCCCGCTCGATTAGATAAACATCGTGGTCAGCTATCGGTGATGTGAATAATTTCCGGTAAGCAAGCCTTCGAGACTCATTATCTTTACCCAGCTTTATATACTCTGCATGAGGTGTCAAACAACTCTCGCCTCCCCAGGCGTTGACCACATAACTTGACCAGCGATACTGTTCTGGCTTACTCACCATGTTAGCTGTCACGGGGTTCGTAAAAGGTGCCGTAAAAGGTGCCGGAGGGATGTGTGCCATGAACACAGAATCAAACGCTGTGTGTAACTGTAATAAAGATGGGAGTAGGTCTCCCGAAGTCTACCTACAGGGGTCGGCTTCAAACCAGCTGATGCTGCTGACGTAAAGAGCGTT
>JAJRUF010000136.1 GCA_024277935.1 Gammaproteobacteria bacterium | reverse complement strand
TTTTTCAAGCATTGGAATATGCGTTAGCAGCTGCTGCAGTAAAGCGTCATAATAACCAAATTTTAGCGAGAGTAGAAATTAACAGGGAAACGGGTGAATATACAACTTTTCGACGCTGGGAAGTCGTTGCAGCAAATGCTGCAATTGATGGCGACCTAGAATTTCCTGATTCACAAGCGTTATTAGAAGTTGCACAAATGGATGACCCCGATATTGAAGTGGGTGATTATATTGAAGAAGAAATTGAATCTGTTTCTTTTTGTATAATAGCCGCGCAAACGGCAAAACAAGTTATTATTCAAAAAATTAGAGAAGCCGAACGTAAGAAGATTGTAGAAGCTTACACGGACAGGGTTGGTGAATTAGTAACAGGGGTGGTTAAGCGTTTAGAAAAAGGCAGTGTTTATTTAGATTTAGGTGGCAATGTTGAGGCTTATATACCAAGGGAAGAAATGATTCCAAGAGAATCCATTCGTATTGGTGATAGAGTGAGAGGTTATTTAAAAGAAGTGCGTTCAGAAGTTCGAGGGCCACAGCTCTTTGTTAGTCGTTCAGCCCCCGAGCTATTAATGGCTTTATTTAGACTTGAGGTGCCAGAAGTTGGAGAGGGCATGATTGATGTGCTGGCGGCTGCAAGGGATCCTGGATCACGCGCTAAAATTGCTGTTAGAAGTAATGACCCTAGACTTGATCCCGTTGGTGCTTGTGTTGGTATGAGAGGGTCAAGAGTCCAAGCGGTTTCTAATGAGTTAGCCGGTGAAAGAGTTGATATTATCTTATGGAATGATAATGAGGCTCAGTTTGTTATTAACTCAATGTCACCTGCAGAAATAGAATCGATTGTGGTTGATGAAGATAAGCATTGCATGGATCTCTCTGTTGCTACGGATAATTTATCACAGGCTATTGGTCGAGGCGGTCAAAATGTTCGTTTAGCGACGCAACTAACAGGTTGGGAGCTAAATGTTCGTGACAAAAGTGCCGAAAATTCCGCTGGTGATGATCAACTATCAAAAATTAAGCAAGCTTTTATTGAACAACTGGATGTTGATGAAGAAATTGCAGATATTTTGATTGAAGTTGGTTTAACTAATGTAGAAGAAATTGCTTACATTCCTGTTGAGGAAATGTTGGAAATAGAAGGTTTTGACGAAGAGTTAGTTGAAGCACTAAGAAGTAGAGCAAAAGATGCAGTATTAATTAATGCTATTGCATCAGAAGAAGCGATAGAGACGTCAAAGCCAGCTGAGGACCTTCTGGAAATGGAGGGTATGGATGAAGAATTGGCACATGAAATGGCTGCAAAGGGCATTCTAACGATGGAGGACTTGGCAGATCAGGCGGTTGATGATCTTCTTGATTTTTCAGGAGTAGATGAAGAACGGGCAGGAAAACTGATTATGAAAGCGCGCGAACCATGGTTTGCTAGTGATCAAGGCGAAGGGTAGGGGGAAAATATGAGTGATAAAACAGTACAAGAATTAGCAGAGATGATAAAAATACCTCTGGATCGCTTTTTAGAGCAATTGAAAGAAGCGGGTGTTTCTGCATCCTCACCCAGCGATTTGATTAGTGAGGATGAGCGAGTTAAGTTATTGGAACACCTTCGTAAAAGACATGGTAAAACTGAAAGCAGTCATTCAGAAAATGCACCTAAAAAAATAACTTTAAAACGCAGAAAAGTTTCAGAATTAACCCAGGCTACAGGTTCTGGGGCAGTAGCAAAGACTGTTAATGTCGAAGTTAGAAAGAAGAAAACTTATATTAAACGTAGCGAACCTGAAATTTCAGAGGACCAAAAAGAAAGTGAGCGTGCTAAAAAAGCTTTAGAGGAACAAAAGCAACAAATAGCGGCTGAAGAGCAAGAGCGCAAAAAGCATGAAGCAAGTATTCTGGCTGCTCAAGAAGAGAAAAAACGTAAAGTTGCAGAAGTAGAGAAAAAACAGAAGGAAACAAAAGTAGTCGTCGTTGAAACAGTTAAGGAAGAAGTTAAAGCAACGGTAGAAACTAAAAAAACAGTTAAAGCTGAAAAGAAAAAGGTAAGTGATGAGGAAGTAAAGGCTGTAGTTAAACCTGAAACAGCTAAAGAAGAAAATAAGCAGAGTGTGGCGGTTGAGCCTGAAGTTCCTGTGATTTCAGAAGAGGAGGCGACTAAATTACGTTTAGAGGCAGAGAAAAAAGCGAGACTTGAAGCTTCAATTGAAAGAAATGCTGCTAAGGTAAGAAAACAGGCGGAAGCAAAAAAACAACAAACACTACATAAGAAAAAGCAAGCAGCTGGTGCCGCTAATAAACCTGCGGCTGGAGCAGCTAAACCAGCAGGCCCTGCGGCTAGAAGAGGGATTGCTCCAGGTCGAGGCGAAGCGATGCCCGCGGGAACAAGAAGAAAACAAAAAGGTAAAAAAGGTAAGCAAAGAAGAATTCAGCTAGCCACAGAGTCAGATGCTAAGCATCAGTTTGAGAAACCTGTTGAAGCAATCGTTAGAGATGTCACCATTCCTGAGACAATTATAATTTCTGAACTAGCTCAGAAAATGAGTGTAAAAGTAGGTGAGGTTATTAAGCAGTTAATGTCTCTAGGCAGTATGGCGACGATTAATCAGGTTATTGATCAAGAAACAGCTGTTATTTTGGTTGAAGAAATGGGTCACAAGCCTATTTTACAAAGTGATGATGATTTAGAAAAAGAAATGATGGCTGATGTGGTTGATCAGGATGAGTCAGATAATCGTGAACATCTACCCAGAGCTCCGATTGTTACAATTATGGGGCATGTTGATCATGGTAAAACATCATTATTAGATTATATTCGAGAAACGCGCGTTGCTTCAGGCGAGGCAGGCGGTATTACTCAGCATATCGGGGCTTATCAAGTAAAAACGGACCATGGTAATGTTACTTTTCTTGATACACCAGGACATGCGGCTTTTACAGCAATGCGAGCGCGTGGTGCAGAAGTAACTGATATTGTCATTGTTGTGGTTGCGGCTGATGATGGTGTGATGCCGCAAACTAAGGAGGCAGTTGAGCATGCTAAAGCTGCAGGTGTTCCTTTAATTGTTGCCATTAATAAGATGGATAAGCCAGATGCTAACCCAGACAAAGTAATGCAAGAAATGGCAACACTTGAGGTTGTGCCTGAGGAATGGGGGGGGGCGACTCAATTCCTTAAAGTATCTGCAAAAACAGGTGAAGGTGTTGATGCATTAATTGAAGCACTTATTTTGCAAACGGAAATACTAGAATTGACTGCACCTGTTGAAGGTGCCGCTTCTGGTTTTTGTATTGAATCAAGACTAGACCGTGGGCGAGGTGCTGTTGCCACAATTTTGGTGCAAAAAGGTACGCTTAAAAAAGGCCAAATTGTTATCTGTGGGCATGAGTATGGCCGTGTTAGAGCCATGTTTGATGAAAATGGTAAATCAACAGATAGTGCTGGACCTTCAGCACCAGTTGAAATTTTAGGTTTGTCGGGTACGCCTGAAGCAGGGGATGAATTTACTTTTGCTCAAAATGAAAAGGCGGCTAAAGAACTTGCTGAGCATAGGGAGGATAGAAAAAAATCATCTAAACATGCCGCACAACAAGCTTCAAAATTAGAGGAAGTATTCTCTAAAATGGCTGCTGGTGATACCTCTACCTTAAATGTTGTTATTAAAACAGATGTACAAGGGAGTTTGGAGGCATTACGTGAGTAACTGGTTAGCTTGTCAAATGATGAAGTATCAGTAAAATGTGTATATGGTGGTGTAGGTGGTATTAATGAAGGAGATGCAAATCTTGCATTAGCTTCTGGTGCAATCTTGATAGGCTTTAATGTGCGAGCTGATACTACTGCACGTAAGCTGATTCAAGAAAAAGAAATTGACCTGCATTATTACAGTATTATTTATGAAGCAATAGATGAAGTAAAACGTGCGCTTAGTGGTATGTTGGCTCCAGAAATTCAAGAGAAAATTGTAGGACTTGCTGAAGTACGTGATGTATTTAAATCACCAAAAATTGGTGCGATTGCAGGTTGTATGGTTATTGATGGTGTTGTTAAACGAAACCTTCCAATCAGGGTTTTACGAGATAATATTGTGATATACGAAGGTCAACTTGAGTCATTACGTCGTTTTAAAGATGATGTGAATGAAGTTAAAATGGGTATGGAATGTGGTATTGGTGTGAAAAATTACAATGATGTTAAAAGTGGTGATCAAATCGAAGTGTTTGAACGTGTAGAAGTGAAGCGGGAGCTGTAATCTATGGCTAAAGAATATGGACGTAGTGAGCGAGTTTCTTCACAGATGCAAAAGGAACTTGCTTATGTTTTGCAACGAGAAATGGATGACCCTCGCTTAGGCTTTATTACAGTAAATGAAGTGCTTGTCTCTAAAGATTTGGCTGTTGCTAAAATTTATATTACTGTTTTAAATACAGATGAAGAGGGAAAGCTTGAAAATATTAAGATCCTTAATGAATTGGCGCCTGTTATTCGTCACCAAGTAGCAAAAAGAATGCGTTTAAGACATATTTCTGATTTTAGGTTTTATTATGATGATTCCTTTGATACAGGAATGAGAGTGGCTGAATTACTTTCTGAAGAAGATAAGAGTCATCAGGAGTAAGAGGTGAGTAAGCGAAAATCTGGCCGAAATGTCCATGGAATTATCTTATTAGATAAGCGCTTGGGGGTTTCTTCTAACAAGGCTTTACAAGAAGTTAGGCGCTTATTTAATGCCAACAAAGGTGGACACACGGGAAGCCTGGACCCTATGGCTACAGGTTTACTACCTTTGTGTTTTGGTGAGGCAACTAAAGTTTCAGCTATGATGCTTGATGATAATAAGCGTTATCAAGCCGTTGTTAAACTAGGTGTAATAACTGATACCGGTGATGCTGAAGGGAAAGTTATAGAGCAAAAAAAGGTACCGGAATTATCATTAGAATTAATTAATGCTTGTTTGCAAGCGTTTATTGGTGAAATTGACCAAGTTCCTCCCATGTATTCAGCCTTAAAGCATAACGGTAAAAAACTGTATGAATTGGCTAGGGAAGGTAAGGTTATTGAGCGTAAAGCACGCAGGATTAAGATTTTTGAAATAAATTTACTGGATTCAACGGCTGATAGCTTAACTCTTGATGTGTTTTGTTCTAAGGGGACGTATATACGATCACTGGCTGAAGATATTGGTCATAGCTTAGGCTGTGGTGGAACTATTGTGGGCCTACGAAGAACCCAGTCAGGTCAGTTTAAAATTGCAGATGCATTAACGATTGAACAATGTCAGGCTATGACTTTGGAACAATTAACGGCTAGTTTGCTTGCAGTCGATGAACCCTTACAGGAAATCCCTCCGATTCAGCTTTCTAGTCAGCAAGCTACCTTGATCAACCATGGTCAACAAATAGATTACCCATGTGATTCAATTCAAGGTCTTGTTAGAATGTATGATATACAAGGATTTTTAGGCTTGGGTGAAATGCTATTGAATGGTAAACTTAAGCCTAAGAAAATTTTTAACTTAGGTGATATAGTTGCTTAAGTGGATTAGAGACTTTCTAGTCCAAAATAACATCTGTCCCTACACCCTATATGTGGAGGCAATATCGTAGTGAATCATCATAAATTGATGGTTTTTTTTAAATAAATTAATCTATAGGGATTAAAATGCCATTTACAGCAGAACAAAAAAAAGCAGTTGTTGAAGAGTATCGTTTATCAGAAACTGATACGGGATCACCAGAAGTGCAAGTTGCATTGTTAACCGCGCATATTACTCATTTAACACCGCATTTTGCAGCACATAAAAAAGACAACCACTCACGTCGTGGATTGTTACGTATGGTAAACCAGCGACGTAAATTGTTGGATTACTTAAAGAAAAAAGACCAAACTCGTTATCGTTCATTGATTGAGCGTTTAGGGTTGCGTAAGTAAAAATATTAAAAACGGTGAATAATCTATGGTTAATCACCGTTTTTTTTGTAAAGATATAATTTTGAAAGTGAAGACGATAAAAGCGCTTCATGTTAATAACCTTTAATTAAGGATCTTAATTTTGACTCCTACCAGGAAAGAATTTAAATACGGCGATCACCTTGTCACTATGGAAACGGGTGAAATTGCTCGTCAAGCCAGCGGAACAGTATTGATTGATATTGAAGGTACTTCAATACTTGTTGCAGTTGTTGGTAAAAAAGAAGCACAAGGCGGTGACTTTTTTCCATTAACAGTTAATTATCAAGAAAAAGCTTATGCCGCCGGTAAAATACCAGGTGGTTTTTTTAAGCGTGAAGGTCGACCAACTGAGAAAGAAACCCTAACTTCTCGACTGATTGATAGACCTATCCGCCCTCTATTTCCTGATGGGTATACTAATGAAGTACAAATAGTTGCGACAGTTATTTCATTAAACCCAGAAATTGATACTGAGGTTGCTGCTTTATTAGGTGCTTCTGCTACCTTGGCTGTTTCAGGTCTACCCTTTAATGGTCCTGTTGGTGCGGCTGTTGTTGGTTATAAAGATGGCGAATATATATTAAACCCAACCAGAACTGAACTTGAAGAGTCGCAGTTAGAATTAGTGGTTGCAGGTACAGAACACGCTGTATTAATGGTTGAGTCAGAAGCTCAGCTATTATCAGAAGAAGTTATGCTAGGTGCAGTTTTATTTGGTCATGAACAAATGCAAGGTGCTATTTCAGCAATTAAAGAATTTGCTGCAGAAGTAGCAACTCCAGCATATATATGGACAGCACCTGAGACTGATACAACATTAGAAACTTTAGTTAAAGCTGAAGTTGAAGCAGGCATTGCTGCTGCCTATAAAATTGCTGAAAAATTAGTTAGACAAGATGAATTGTCTGACATTAGAAAAGCATGTGTTGAAAAATTAACAGCTGATGAGCAATATAAAGAAAGTGATATCAGAGATATTATCGAACATGTTGAAAAAACCATTGTACGTCGTTCTATTCTCGAAGAAAGAGTCCGTATTGATGGACGTGATCTATCAACAGTGAGACCTATTTCTGTTAAAACAGGTTTATTAGAAAGAACACATGGTTCTGCATTGTTTACACGCGGTGAAACTCAAGCACTAGTTGTTGCAACTTTGGGGACTGAGCGTGATGCACAAATTATCGATAGTTTAGCAGGTGAACATAAAGAACCGTTTATGTTGCATTATAACTTTCCTCCATACTGTGTAGGTGAAACTGGATTTGTTGGTTCTCCTAAACGTCGTGAAATTGGTCATGGTCGTTTGGCAAAACGTGGTGTCGCGGCTGTTTTACCCAATATGGATGAATTTCCATACACCATTCGTATCGTGTCTGAAATTACTGAATCAAACGGTTCTAGTTCAATGGCTTCAGTTTGTGGGAGTAGTTTGGCATTAATGGATGCTGGTGTACCGACTAAAGCACCTGTTGCAGGTATTGCAATGGGCTTGATTAAAGAAGGTGATAGCTTTGCAGTTTTATCCGATATTTTAGGTGATGAAGACCATTTAGGTGATATGGATTTTAAAGTGGCTGGGTCTGAAGAAGGAATTACAGCACTGCAAATGGATATTAAAATTGATGGTATCACTGCTGAAATCATGCAAGCTGCTCTTGAGCAAGCAAAAGCTGGACGTTTATTTATTTTAGCTGAAATGAATAAAGCATTAGCTTCAACACGTGAAGAAATGTCAGATTTTGCGCCTAGAATCATTACTTTTAAAATTGACCCTAGCAAAATTCGTGAAGTCATCGGTAAAGGTGGCGCAACCATTCGTGGTATAACCGAAAAAACCGGTGCTTCTGTTGATTTAACAGATGAAGGAATTGTTAAAGTTGCTTCAGTTGATAAAGCTGCAGGTGAAGAAGCCAAACGTATTATTGAAGAAATTACTGCTGAAGTTGAAGTGGGTAAAATTTACGAAGGAAAAGTAGCTCGTTTAATGGATTTTGGTGCGTTTGTAACTATTCTTCCTGGTAAAGATGGTTTGGTGCATATTTCACAAATTTCTGAAGAACGTGTTGAGAAAGTAAGTGATAAGTTGTCAGAAGGCGATGTGGTTAAAGTTAAAGTGCTTGAAATCGACCGTCAAGGCAGGGTTCGATTAAGTATGAAAGAAGTGGGCAAAGAAGACTAAGTCTTTTTGTAAGCTTCAACAGAAAGGGCCGAAAGGCCCTTTTTTTATGAGTTTTCTACTGTAAATTGATACGAAAAAGAAATTTGTACCACGATGACGGAATCTACTTTTGATATCAAAGATTTTTTAAAGAACCTGACCAAGCGTCCTGGCATTTATAAAATGCTAAATGAAAAAGGGCAGATTATTTATATTGGTAAGGCTAAAAACTTAAAAAATCGGGTTTCTAGTTATTTTAGGAGTAAAACCTGTTCGGTTAAACAACAGGCAATGGTAGCAAAGATTATTACCATTGAAATAGTTATCACTAATACTGAGGGTGAAGCTTTATTGCTGGAAAGCCAGCAAATAAAACGACATAAACCACGTTATAACATTTGTCTAAGAGATGATAAATCCTACCCTTATTTATTTGTTTCAAGTTACCATAATTACCCCCAAATAACTTTCCACCGAGGGGCAAAAAAGAAAAAAGGAAAGTACTTTGGTCCCTACCCCAGTGCAGGAGCCGTTAAAGAAACCTTAAAATTATTACAAAAGATATTCCCCGTTAGGCAGTGTGATGACTCTTATTACAATAATAGAACTCGGCCTTGTTTACAATATCAGATTGAGCGTTGCACAGCACCTTGTGTTAATTTAATTGACAAAGAGCATTATGCGGAGGATGTGACAAATACCCTTTTATTTTTAGAAGGAAAAGGTCATCTATTGATTGATCAGTTAATAGCTAAAATGGAGGCAGCATCAAATAAGCTTGAATTTGAGCAAGCAGTCATTTATCGAGACCAGATATCGAGATTGCGTTCTGTATTGGAAAAGCATTTTATTCAGGGTGAGAAAGGTGATGTTGATATTATTGCTTGTGAAACTAAAGCGGGAATAGCTTGTGTTCAAGTGTTTTTTATTCGCAATGGGCAAAACCTTGGCAATAAGGTGTTTTTTCCAAAAATAATAGAGGAAGAGTCACCTAGCAATATATTACAAGCTTTTATTGCTCAATATTATTTAGAAAGGCAAGCACCTTATGAGTTGATTATAAGTCATGAAATTAATGACGCTGACTTACTTATAGAAGTACTATCTAAACAAACAGCTCATGCAGTAACAATTAGCTATAATGTAAGGGGAGACCGCCTGAAATGGTTGCAGATGGCGGCAATGAATGCCGAAAATTCATTATTAAGCAAACTATCTGATAAGCAGGGTATGTATGCAAGGTATTTAAGTTTGCAAGAAGAGTTGGGCTGTACTGAGATACCAAAAAGATTAGAATGTTTTGATGTTAGTCATACTCAAGGGGATCAGACAGTTGCCTCTTGTGTGGTTTTTGACAGAGAAGGTCCTGTAAAGTCAGCTTATCGGCGATTTAATATAACAGGTATCACGCCAGGTGATGATTATGCCGCCATGTATCAGGCCGTTAGCAGGCGCTTCAAACGCCTAAAAAAAGGTGAGCATCAAGCTCCAGACATCTTGTTAATTGATGGCGGCAAGGGACAAGTTAGTCAAGCACAAAAGGCATTAGATGAATGTGGTGTAAATAATGTTATGATAGTCGGAGTTTCTAAAGGTCCTGATCGTAAAGCTGGAATGGAAAAGATTATTTTGGTTGATCAACAACAACCTTTAGATGTAACACCTGGTGCGAGTGCTTTACTATTAATTCAACATATAAGAGATGAAGCTCACCGGTTTGCAATAACGGGCCATAGGCAACGTAGGGCAAAAGAAAAAAAACAATCCGTGTTGGAAACTATTCCAGGATTAGGACCAAAAAGACGACAGCTTTTATTAAAGCAGTTTGGAGGCTTGCAAGGGATCACGAATGCAGGTATTGATGCACTTTCAGGGATTGATGGGATTAGTAAGCAATTAGCACAACGTATATACGACAACTTTCATCACCAAGATGGCCATTGAATTTAATTTACCTACCAACCTAACATTACTCCGTATTGCACTTATTCCTTTATTGGCAGTTGTTTTTTACTTGCCGTGGGAATACTCCAATATGGCTTGTACCTTTATTTTTATTGTGGCAGGTTTTACTGATTGGCTTGATGGCTATTTAGCCAGAAAAATGAGTTTGGAAACGGCATTTGGAGCATTTCTTGACCCTGTTGCAGATAAATTAATGGTGGCTTTTGTATTGGTTTTAATTGTACAACAGCAAGCTGATGCAACATTAGCTGTTGCATCAGCTATTATTATTGGACGAGAAATTACGATTGCTTCTTTAAGAGAGTGGATGGCTGAAGTGGGTCAAAAAGCAAAAGTAAAAGTATCAAAATTGGGAAAGTGGAAAACAACCGTTCAAATGCTTGCTATTGGATTTTTACTTTATCGCGAAGATTTGTTTGGTTTACCTATTAATTTAATCGGGTATTGGCTGTTGTATATAGCAGCATTTTTGACCTTGTGGTCAATGATGCATTATTTGTCGGCCGCCTATACAGCTCTAAAAGAATAACAATAAAAAATAGTAGCAATGGATAAGGAAAAAAGTGTGACGAGGAAAAAACCTCTTACTCAAGATGAGGTTTTATTAGCATCATTAAAATTATTTGCAGAAAAGGGGTATTTTAATACCTCTTTAAGCGATATAAAAGATGCCGTAGGAATCAAAACAAGCAGTGGAATATATCAACATTTCAAAAATAAACAAGCAATTGCCGATACCTTATATGGCAATATTCTTGACAGTTTAAGTATTTCTATTGATGATATTCGTCGAAGAAATAGAAAGGTCTCTGATCAGTTAAGAGAAATAGTCGATTTGTTATTTAAATTAACGGATGATGCGCCAGAGGTGATTAAATTTTTATTGGTGGTAAATATTAAAGAAATATTACCTGAACAAAAGCCAGTAATTGAAACTGCTCCTTTTAATAAAATTAGACGAGTAATACAAAATGGAATTAAGAATGGCGAGATCCGTTCTATCGATTCATTGCTTGCTTATAGTCATTTCTTAGGCATTATTACACAAGCTTTAAGTCTAATATTATCAGGTGATTTGCCAAAAAGTGCTGATAGTTATCAGACTCAGGTGTGGTTAGCTGCATGGGGTTGTATAGCTAAGAAATAATTAATGGTTATTGATAACCCGCAAATTAGCAGGCCGCAACAACCGGAAAATACTTCTCGCGGAAATTATAAGCTACTGATTGTTGTCGATAGCAATATAATTATCGGCAAAAATACAGTAGCTTAGAGCAACACTAGGATTATTTATTTTTATTATTGTAGTTAGCTTGTAAGTCCTCCATATCAACAATAATTTGTTTGCTATGTTGTGATGGTGTTACTTTTCTATAAATTTTAGCAATATTACCTTTTGGGTCAATAATAAAACTATGCCTTTTGCAAAATTTAATGGGCCCTAGTTTAAACAAAGAGTCATAAAACTTACTTATAGAGCCTGTATTATCAGAAAGTAATGGAAAGGGAAGTTGAAATTTATTAATAAAATGAGTATGGCTTTTAATTTTGTCGGTGCTAATACCTAATATTTTCGTATCAATAGCTGAAATATCGGCATAACTATCTCTAAATTGACATGCCTCCATGGTGCAACCAGGTGTATTGTCTTTGGGGTAAAAAAATAATACTAGCCACTTCCCTTGGTAATCCGACAAATTATGTCTGTTATTTTTATCATCAAATAATGAAAATTCAGGGGCTTTGTCGCCTATTTTTAGTGTTAACATAATGAAAATAATTTTGACTTTAAGAAAAAAACCAGAAAAGAATAGAAATATTCTTTTATCTGAATAGCGAATTAGGCCGTTCTCGGCCATCAATCAGAGAATAACAAAATAAAAGGCTTACAACCTTGTTATTTAAGTGTTTTGTAAGAACTGTTTAACCATAGAGTACACAGAGATCACTGATATTTCAATAAGTAAGAGCCGTTATTGAAAGGTGGTGAATATGTTCTCCTCTGTGCTCTCATTGTACTCCGTGGTTAAAAATAATGGTTATGTATGCATATTAAGGGCTACAATTATGCAAATAGCGAATTAGGCCGCTCTACAACTTAGGGAGTCTGAAGAAATAAAGTTACCCATCAAACCCCCTTATGAACTGTGGTTAATTGTAAAGGAAAATGGCTTCCACAGAAACTAGTTACAATTAAAATGTTATTGAGGTGAAAAATGCTAAACACAGCAACAAAACTTTATACACCACACCTTATATCTGTCTTAGACTATCAGAAAATGGCTGAAACAGATGTTTTTAGCCATGATGCTAGGGT
This sequence comes from Gammaproteobacteria bacterium, assembly GCA_024277935.1. Classification (GTDB taxonomy): domain Bacteria; phylum Pseudomonadota; class Gammaproteobacteria; order Methylococcales; family Methylomonadaceae; genus QPIN01. The sequence goes on along the minus strand of JAJRUF010000136.1, from coordinate 2,928 downwards.
AGAGTTAATTGAAGGAGAAATTATTGATATGGCTCCTATTGGATCAACGCATGTGTCTTACGTTAATCGGTTAAACAGAGAGTTGGTTCGTGCTGTGGGAGACAGTGCGCTGGTTTCGGTACAGAACCCTGTTATTTTAGGTGATTTGTCAGAACCTGAACCAGATTTTGCCCTATTAAAATCAAAGGCAAATGATTATGAAGACTCATTGCCAAATGCAGACGATATCATATTGTTAATTGAAGTTGCCGATACATCAATAAATTATGACAAACAAATTAAATCACCTCTTTATGCCAGGTTTTGTATACCTGAGTATTGGCTGATTGATATACAAAAAAAGAATTTAACGGTATATCAAAAACCAGAACAAGGGCAATATACAGAAGTTACAACACAACTTTTACCCTTAAATAGATCGCCTCTTTTATTACCTGATGTTAAATTTGATTTAGCTTAGGGAGGCAGTGAAATACTATCAAGTTAAGGGAATTATAGCTTGGGTGAACGATAATGTAACCCGCAAGTCTGCAAAAAATGGTGGATAATGCTATTGCTAATACACCTTACAAAAGCAAAAATACTTAACTTAATGATTGTCTATCAGTGTAAGTGCTGTCATACACAAAAAAATAAATATGTTTGATTTCATATTAAAACCCTCCTCCCAGAAGTATCAACATTCACAAGTATTAGATGATATTTTAGAAAAACGTTATCGTGAGCTTGTGGTTAAACATCATATCCAGAGTGATGCTGCTCAAATTCAAATATTAGGGCATTTACAGCAGTTATTAGATAATATTTCTGCTCAAGTTGAGCAAAATAAATATTTGGCTTTTAACCCACCATTCTCCTCAGCACAACAAACTACAAAAAGCCTTTATATCTTTGGTGATGTAGGGCGAGGTAAAAGTATGTTAATGGATGTTTTTTTTGATGCATGCCCGATCAAATTAAAACGCCGAGTACATTTTCATGCCTTTATGCAGGAAGTTCATGATTATATTTATCAAAGCCAAAAACAAAATAAAGCAGACCCGATCACTTCGTTAGCAATACAAATAAGAAAAACCTCCTTACTATTATGCTTTGATGAGTTTCATGTGACAGATATAGCTGATGCTATGCTACTATCAAGATTATTCACTCAATTAATTAAGCAAGGTATTATTTTTGTTGCAACATCAAATCAGCATCCAGATGATTTATATAAAAATGGTTTACAAAGAGCACTCTTTTTACCTTTTATAACACTATTAAAGCAGTCTGCTGAAGTGATAGAACTAGTAGCAAAAGAAGACTATCGGCTATTGTATTTTAAATCAATGGAAACAGTATTCTATGTCGGAGACAGAGAGAAGGGGGATATATTTTTGCAGCAACGGTTTAATGAGTTAACCAATAATGGAGTGGTTGAAGCAAAGACCTTGTGGATAAAAACAAGAACAGTAGAATTTTCTAAAGTACACGGTGATATTTTATACTCAACATTTGATGAACTTTGTAATAGAGAGTTAGGCCCTGCGGATTATTTAGCCATTGCAGGTGAGTTTAATACAGTGTTAATTGCTAGTATTCCCGTTTTAAAATCAGAGATTAGAGACCAAGTCAGGCGCTTTGTATTATTAATTGATAACCTGTATGAAAAGAAAATAAAACTTATTTGTACTTTAGATCAGTCTTTAGAAAAAATAGATTTTAAAGATAAAGATTTTGACATTAAGCGAACCCTGTCGCGACTGCTTGAGATGCAATCTGAAAAGTATTTTCAAAGTGATGGTTTAGCTGTTTGAGGGGGAGGAGTATAAAGGCGATTTGAATTAATTTGTCGGTTAAAAACGACAAGAACAGACAAAGAAAAGAAAGCGGAAGACTGGCTTGAATAGGAAGAGTTATGTGATTTTCAGGGTGGAAAAGTTTTGGATATTTAAAAAGACTTAAAATTTGCCAACTATTTTTATAAATGTCGTGGTATAGGGACAAAATTGGGTGGGAACTTTTTTTAAAAAAGGATAAAAACACCTTGCTATATAACTTCTTGTTGATATTATGCCGCTGACCTTCAATAGTCCCAGCCCCCCCCCTACTAAAGTGGTATTATTAGGTAACAGTATGAGTTGGTATGATAACTGCTTTATGTAAACTTAGGTAAGATTCAGTATTGTATAGAGTTGCTTTTTATAAAAGAATCTATACTTACACTAATAACTAAAAAATATTTTTGTTTTTCTGGATTTTGTTATAGCCATCATTAATTAATTGAGTTTTTATGTTTGATAATCATTTTGAAGTTTATTTAGCCGATACAGAAGAAAGTAAAAATATTCATTACAATATTCGTTATCAAGTTTACTGTGAAGAAATGGGGTTTGAGAATGAAAAAGACTTTCCTCAGCAAATGGAGTTTGATGATGACGATGCTAAGTCAATACACTTTATTGTGCGTAATAAAGTAACCGGGCAGTGGGTAGGTGCAATGCGTTTAATTAAGAAGCAGGATGAGCAGCTACCGATGGAACGCTTTTGCAAGCTTAATGAAAAGATCAGTAATCATGACCTGTTTAAAATGGTAGAAATTTCTCGTTTATGCTTAATTAAAGAAGTGAGAAAGGGAAATCCACCTATCGGGGAAGAGGAAATGTCCCGACTTTCTGATCTTAAGCTAAATAGGTTGATTATTTGGGGCTTATTTTATGCGGCTGTTAAGTATGGGTACAAAAATAGAATAAATAGTAGCTACTTTATGACAACAAAAGCTTTAGCTCGTGTGTTAAAAAGATCTGGGCTAAATTTAATAAATATTGGAAGTTCTTGTCAACATAACGGAGAGAGGTTTCCTTTTAAAATGAATACTCATGAAGTTTATACAAGCAATGTGTGGGAAAATAAATGTAGCAGAGGATACAGCTTATACTCAGAGCTTGA